>DASVGM010000438.1:0-7436 GCA_036379555.1 Pirellulales bacterium
AAGCGAACGCTGGCGTCGGCCATGCCGACGAGCACGCCGCCCGGATGCCAACTTGTCGGCGGAAAGAAGCCGTTGTCACCGCTGGGATTGTTGCTGCCGCCTTGATAGCACGTCGGGCTGTTGGGCGGCAAAATGGTGTTAAAGAAGCCCCAGTACGGGTGGCCCATGGCCCATTGATCGCCATTGGAATAGCTGGAGATTTGTACGCCGGTGTTGTATCGGCCGCCGGTCGCCGAAGCCAGGCACAGCGTGGGGCTGGTGTAGGAATAGGCGCCTTGGCCAAAGATCGTGGTCGATTTGTTTTCGGAGGCGCAGATCGCCTTCTCGCTGATGTTCACCGTGTTGCTGGTGCCATCCAAGATGTCGTTCATGCCTGTTTGGTAGCTGTTGCCGGTGCATGGCGCTTTCGTGGCGCTGACCCAGTGGCTATAGATGCCGTTGGTCTGCGCGGTATAGCAATTGAAGCTGCTGCCCGCGCTGAAATGATAGCTGCGCTGGCCCATGCCAGGATAGTGATTGTTGGGAGGCAGCGGGCTTGACGGACAAAGGAAAACGCTGATTTGCACCTGCCAGGGAGCGAAGTTCGTGCTCCAGGGGTAGATTCCCATCGCCGCGGGGTTATTGTTCTCACTGTCGATGATCTGCCACAAGGGCTCCTGCTCGAGGTAGGGCAACAGCGTGAGAAAACCGGTGTAGTCGCCGCAACGGTTGTCTTCATTCCAGCCGCCGCGTCCGTAGGTAAACTTCCTCCACACATCGTGGTATTGGTGCGTGGCGATGCCCAATTGCTTGATGTTGTTGTTGCACTGTGAACGGCGGGCCGCTTCACGTGCCGCTTGCACGGCGGGCAATAACAGCGCGATCAGAATGCCGATGATGGCGATGACCACCAGCAATTCCACCAAAGTAAACGCCTGGCGCACAGCGCGATTAGGCTGCTCGACTGACATGACTGGGTACTCCAATTTAACTGAATCAACAAACAAACAGACTTGACCTTTTTTATTTCCTTCGGTGTCAACGAAAGTCGCCGCTTGAGGGCGGCGAAACTAGGGCGCGCCGCCCAGGCCGAACCCTTCGCCGCCCGAGATCGTGCCCATGGCGCCCCACACGCCAATGATCTTGGCCGGCGCCAAGCCATAAGTGCCGCAATCGACACCGTTGGTAACGAAGCGAACGCTGGCGTCGGCCATGCCCACCAGCACGCCGCCCGGATGCCAACTTGTCGGCGGAAAGAAACCGTTGTCACCGCTGGGATTGTTGCTGCCGCCTGAATAACACGTCGGGCTGTTGGGCGGCAAAATGGTGTTAAAGAACGACCAGTACGGATGGCCCATGGCCCATTGATCGCCGTTGGAATAGCTGGAGATTTTAACGCCGGGGCGGTAGCGGCCGCCGGTCGCCGAAGCCAGGCAAAGCGTGGGGCTGCTGTACGAATAGGCGCCCTGACCAAAGATCGTGGTCGATTTGTTTTCGGAGGCGCAGATCGCCTTTTCACTGATGTTCACGGTGTTGCTGGTGCCATCCAGAATGTCACGCATGCCCGTTTGGTAACTGTTGCCGACGCACGGCCCTTTCTTGGCGCTAACCCAATGGCTATAGATGCCGTTGGTCTGCGCGGTATAGCAACTAAAGCTGCTGCCCGCGCTGAAATGGTAGCTGCGTTGGCCCATGCCCGGATAGTGGTTGTTGGGAGGCAGCGGGCTGGACGGACAAAGGAAAACGCTGATTTGCACCTTCCAGGGAGCGAAATTCGTGCTCCAGGGATAGATTTTCAGCGCCGCGGTGTTGTTGTTCTCGCTGTCGATGATCTGCCACAACGGCTGCTGCTCAAGGTAGGGCAACAGCGTGAGAAAACCGGTGTAGTCGCCGCAACGGTTGTCTTCATTCCAGCCGCCGCGCCCGTAAGTGAACTTCCGCCACACGTCGTGGTATTGGTGCGTGGCGATGCCCAATTGCTTCAGGTTGTTGTCGCACTGCGAGCGGCGGGCAGCCTCACGAGCCGCTTGCACGGCGGGCAACAACAGTGCGATCAAAATGCCGATGATGGCAATGACCACCAACAATTCCACCAGGGTAAACGCACGGCGCGACGCGCGATGTTACCGTTCGATTGGCATGACACGATTCTCCCATATTCAATGGATCAACGACGAAGAAAAACAGAGCTGGCCGCCGCATCGTCCAATAAAACCAAACAGGCAATCGAATTGCGCAGGGCAACGCCTGGGCAAATGCCTGTTTAGCCGCGACGATGACGGCGGTTTCTTCTTCTCGTTCCGAATCGGTTCCGCCACCTATCATATCCCACGAGCGCCGCCCGTCAAGATACTACTTCCGGCGCGCGACGCGCCGAGGCGGTTCACTTCGTTCCGCGCCAGGCGGCGCGGCGTTTTGTGGCTCCTCGTCATAAATGGTCCAGGCGCGCGATTTCTGTTTTTCCAAGAATTCAGCCAGCTTTTTTTCGCGCGCCGACTTCTCGCGCTGGGCCTTAATCATCTTTTGAATGCCGGATTGAGCCTCTTGAAAGCTGGTGGCGCCCGCCTCCTTGCGCTCGACAACCCGCACCACCACGAAGCCGCGGCCGTCGTCAAAAATCTGGCTGAGCACGCCGATGGGCAACTGAAACAAAGCCTGGTCGAGCGGTTGATGCTTGATGCTGCCTTTGTTGGTCCAATCGTTCAGGCCGTTTTGCAGCGAGCTCGCCGCGTCGGAGTGGACCTTGGCGATTTCAGCCAGCGGCGCCCCCGCGTATACCTGCCGGGCCAACCGCTGAATCATTTCCCAGGCCGCCGGCTTCGCGCGCTGCCGTCCATAGTTGACGCGGATTTCCTCAAAGCGGACTTTCGCCTTGAACTCATACTCCGCCAAGTGCCCCTCGTAATACCGCAACATCTCCTCATGACCGACGTTCTCGTCGTACTTGACTTCTTTGCGCAGCCATTCGCCGATCAACGCCTTGTCGACAAACGCCAGTTTCTGAATCTTCAGCGAGCTTCCTTTTTCCTTCAGTTTTTTGTCCAGCTCAAATTCGTTCTTGACTTTCCAGTGCTTGAGCAGGCCGGGAAGCTCAAAGATGTCAAATTTCTTGACGATGTCCTTCTCGACTTCTCCCCATTTGTCCTTGGGAATCTCCTCTTTCATGGCGGCCACGATCAGCTTGCCTTGCACCGCCTCGGCCACCGCCTTGCGCGTGAGCAGAAACAACAAGGTTTCATGCTGCTCCGGCGGATGATTGCGGGCCAGCATCTCGAACTGTTCACGCACGATTGGCATCACGTCCGCCGCCAGCACCACCTCGCTGCCGATGCGGGCCACGACTTTGGCGGTGGGAATCGTCACCGGCTTGGTCACTTCCATCGCGCCGGGACCGCCCGGAGTTTCGATCTGCAATTTCGCCAGCGGCGTTTGGCGCTGTCGCGCGCCGGGAGCGGCATAGTTGGCTTGAGCGGCCGGTTGCGCACGCGGGGCTGCCGTCACGATACGCCTGCCGGCGTTATAGCGTGGCGGGCGATTCTCTTGTTCCAGCGGCGATTGGGCCTGCGCCACGGCGGTGCCCAGTTGCGTGAGCCACTGAATGACCAAACCTTGTCGTGCCCAGAGCATCGCCGTCAAAGCGGCCGTGACGATGAACAAGCTGGGATAAAAAAGGCGCGACACGGTGCTTTGAAAAAAATGGCGAAGCGTTGGACAACGTGGACGCGGAACGCAAAAACGGGGGTGGTGAGTATAGTGCCGACCTCACTCCTCACGCAACACGGATTTGACCAGTTCATAAATGGCGTCGGGCACTGGATTTACGGCGCGCAGCGGCACGTACACGCTGCGCCCGTCGACCACGCGCACCAGGCCCCGATGCCGCCGGGCCAATTCTTCCACACGCGCGCGGTTTTTATACGTGAAGACCACGTAGTCGTCTTCCAAATGCATTGAGTCGATCTGCCATCCCTGCGCCAAAATGGCCAGCTCAATCCGGGCCAGCAATCGCTCGGCCATCGGCGGTGGCGGGCCAAAACGGTCGTTCAACTCGGCCCGAAAATCGCCCAGCTCGGCCAACGTCGTAACACGCGCCAGCCGCCGATAAAGGTCGATCTTCAACCGCAAGTCGGGCACGTAAACGCGCGGCAAATAAGCGTCGCCCGGCAGATTCACGTTGACCTCGATCGTCAGCTTGGGCGGAAGCTGCTTGAGCTTGCGGACGGTTTTTTCCAGCAGATCGCAATACAGTTCGTAGCCGACGGCCGCGATGTGTCCGCTTTGCTGCGTGCCCAGAATATTGCCGGCGCCGCGAATCTCCAGGTCGCGCATGGCAATGGCGAAGCCCGCTCCCATGTCGCTGAATTCCTCGATGGCCCCCAGCCGCTTGACCGCCGTCGAAGTGAGTGAGCGGTTCGCGTCGACCACCAAATAGCAGTACGCCCGATGCTTGTAACGCCCCACGCGCCCGCGCAACTGATGCAAGTCGGCCAGGCCATATTGGTCGGCGTCGTCGATGAAAATGGTGTTGGCGTTGGGAATGTCCAGCCCGCTCTCAATGATCGTCGTGGCCAACAGCAGGTCGAACTTGTGGTCGATGAAATCGAGCATCACCTGTTCGAGCTGTCCTTCGGGCATCTGGCCATGCCCAATGGCGATGCGCGCCTCCGGAACAATTTGCTGCAACTTCCAGGCGACGCGCTGAATGTCGTGAATGCGGTTATGCACGAAAAACATCTGGCCTTTACGGTTCAACTCGCGCATGGCGGCATGGCGAATCAGGTCGGCGTCGAACCGCACCACGCGCGTTTCGATCGCCAGGCGATCGGCGGGCGGCGTTTCCAAATTGGCAATGTCGCGCAGGCCCAAGAGCGACATGTGCAGCGTGCGGGGAATGGGCGTGGCCGTCAGCGTGAGCACGTCGACCATCTGTCGGCAGGCCTTGAGACGTTCTTTCACCGCCACGCCAAACCGCTGTTCTTCGTCGATAATGACCAGGCCCAGGTTCTGAAACTGCACGTCGGGCTGGGCCAGGCGGTGCGTGCCAATCACAATATCGAGAGAACCCTCGGCCAATCGCTTCAGTATCTTTTTCTGTTGGCCAGCGGTGCAAAAGCGGCTGAGCACGGCGATTTCAAACGGAAATTCCGCCATGCGGCTATGAAAGGTGCGGCCGTGCTGCTCGGCGAGCACGGTGGTGGGCACGAGCACGGCCACTTGATACCCGGCGTCGATGGCCTTGAACGCCGCTCGCATGGCCAGCTCGGTTTTGCCGTAGCCCACGTCGCCGCAGATCAGCCGGTCCATGGGCTTCAGGTCGTGCATGTCGCGTTTGATGGCGGCGATGCCGGTGAGTTGATCGGGCGTTTCCATGTAGGGAAACGAGGCGTCGAACTCGCGTTGCCATTCGCTGTCGAGCGGAAAGCTGATGCCGGTGCGCGAGGCCCGCGCGGCCTGCAGGTCGAGCATGTCGGCGGCCAGATCGTTGACGGCGGCCTCGGCCGCTTGCTTTTGCCGCACCCAGGTTTGCCCGCCGATGCGGGCCAGGTTGGGCCGGCTTTTCGCTCCGCCGACGTATTTTTGCACCAGTTCGATTTTGGAACACGGCACAAAGACTTTGGTTCCGCCGTGAAACTCGATCTCCAGGTGTTCTTCGTCTTGGCCCGGCTCGCCCAACAACTTCAACCCACGATAACGGCCGATGCCATGCGCCACATGAACGACATAATCGCCGTCGCGCAATTCGAGAAAGCTGTCGATCACGCGGCCCAGTCGCCGGCGGGATGGTCGGCTCAGGTCGGCGCGGTGGAACAACTCGTTACCGCCCACCAGCACGATGCGATCGTTGATGAGGCGAAAACCGGCCCGCAAGCGCCCGAGGGGAAAGTGAATTTTGCCCTGCACGGCCAGCCGAGTGGTCGCGAAGATGTCGCTAAGGCGTTTGGCCTCGGCGTCGTTCTGACAAACGACAAACACTTCCTGGCCTTCGCCGGCCGTATCCAGCTCCGCGCGCACCTTGGCGATATCGCCGCTGAAACGCTCGACCGATTCGATCTTCAGCCGGCAGGTGGTTTCCATCGAACCGATGGAAATGCTGCTGGCCGTCACCGAGGGAAACTGGTAGAGGCGGTCGAGTACGTCCGGCAGTTCGTGGGCGTCGGCGGCGTTGACCAGCCGGCTCAGATAGTGCCGTCCTTCGTCTTGCACCAGCGACGGCTCCATGAGCAAAATCCAGCTTCCCGCGGGCAGATACGAGGTGAAGTATTCGCGGTCGGCGGCTTGCGGCTCAAGCACCGTCAGTTCGATGGCATCGACGCCGCCCAGGCTTCGTTGGCTGGCCACCTCAAAGCGGCGGATCGATTCGATCTCGTCGCCGAACAGTTCGACGCGCACGGGGTCGTACCAATCGGGACCAAACAGATCCAAAATGCCGCCGCGGGCCGAAAACTCGCCCGGCAACTGCACGGCGCTGGTATTCTGAAAGCCCTGCTCGACGAGCCAGCGCGAGAGCGCCTCGACGTCGATCACGTCGCCCACGGCCAGACGGCGTGTTTGCCGCGCCAGCGTTTGTCGGTCTGGCACCGGCTGCAACAGCCCTTGAATGCTGGCCACGATCAGCCGGGGGCAATCGTCGTCGGCCGAGCGCGGCGGCTTCTCTTTTTTGCCGCGGCCGAGCATTTTGAGCAACCGCAGGCGATCGCCGAACACGTCGTCGGCGATTTTTCGCTCATTGCCGAGCGCTTCGCAGGCCGGCAGCCGTTCGGGCCGGGCCTCGGTAAACAGGGCCAGGTCGTCGCAAAAATCGTCAATGTCGGCCGGCTGCGGGCAAACGATCACCAACGGCCCGGCGGCATGGCGGGCCAGGGCCGCCGCCACCAGCGCGCACGACGATCCCCAGACTCCGTCGAGCGTGGCGCCATGCCCGGCGCGCAGGCTGGCGACAACTTCGGCGAAGCCCGTGGTGTGTTCCAAGCGGTCGGCGAGTTGCCACAACCGCTCGGTTGCGGTGGTAAGCTGTTCCGCGGTCGCCATGTGCAGTGGCCAATTGTAGGCGCGCGCGGTTCGGCGGCCTAGAGCGGATTGTGGGGCGGGCCGCCGGCCCGTCTGAAGCGAGAGAAGTCGCGGCGTTCGTTGCACAGCCGCCGGGCAGTAGGTTATAGTCCAAGGGTATGGTAAAACGCGGTGCGAAAACGGCGGACTACGACTCTCCCTGGAAAGTTGCGCTGCGTCATTATCTCGATTGGTTTCTGGCCTTCTTCTTCCCGGACATTCACGCCGACATCGACTGGGCGCGCCCGCGCCCCTACGAAACCCTCGACAAGGAGTTTCAGCAAGTCACACCTCGCGACCAGGTAGGCAAGCAAATCGCCGACATGCTCTTCAAGGTCTGGCTCAAGAGCGGCGCGGAGTGCTGGCTGTTGATTCACGTCGAAATCCAGGCTTCGTACGAAAAAGACTTC
>DASVGM010000439.1:0-4182 GCA_036379555.1 Pirellulales bacterium
TGGTGGATTTCACCGCCGACCGCATGGCGGCCGCCACACTGGAAGTTTATGAGCGTTATTTGGGTTGGGAGGGTCAAGGCGACGGGCGCTTGTCCGCGGCAAACAGCGTTGTGGGGCGTTAGGCCGACCGGCGATTTGTGACCTAGATTTTTGGGTTCGACTCGACTGGAGGATGGTCCTCCTGGCCCGTCACGTCCGCTTGGTGACGGGCTAGGAAGCCCATCCTACACTGCAACCGCCACGCGGCACCAGAAAATTAAGTCTAGACAAGGCACAAGGGATCGGCTCCAAAAGTCGTCGCGGAACAAGAGGATCATACGACGTGGACGCGTTATCACAGATTTTCGTTTGGGTCTTGGCCACGGTGTTGGCCAGCCTGGTGGCCGGTTACTACATCGGACGGACCACGACTCATTCCGATCATGAGCGCCGCGCCTATCGCGAGCGAGAAAACTCGCTGCGCGCGCTGATCGATGTCCTGCGCAGCGTGCATGATCTGCGCACCGACGTCGATCATCGCAGTACGGAAATGGCCGCCGTGCAGCGGCAGATGGGTGGCATTCAGGTCAGCGGCGAAATGGAGGTGATTCGCCAGGAAATCGTGGGGCAAATCCAACTCCTGCTCAACTCCAACCAGCAACTCGAAGATGATTTGACCTTCGCCCGCTGCCGCATGGAAGAGCAGGCTGAGGAACTTGACCGCACCCGGCGCGAGGCGCATACCGACACGTTATCGGGCGTGGCCAATCGAAAAGCCTTCGACGACAAGTTGACGCTTTTGTTTGGTTATCACCGCCGCGACGGCATGCAGTTCGCCTTGATGCTGGCCGATCTCGATCGCTTCAAGTGGATCAACGATACCTTTGGCCATCAGGCGGGCGACCGCGTGATCGCCGAGCTTGGCCGGCTGCTGGGACACTGCGTTCGCGAGGGCGATTTTATCGCTCGTTACGGGGGCGATGAGTTTGCCGTTCTGCTGCCGCAATGCGATGCCGAAAGTGCGCTGAAGGTGGCGGATCGGGTTCGTGGCGGTGTGGCCCGTGCCAATTTTGGCGTGGCTAGTCGTGAACAAACCGCGGTCACCGTGAGTGTCGGCCTGGCGTTGGTCCGCGCCGGCGACACGCCCGAAATACTCTTTCGCCGGGCGGACGAGGCGCTGTACGCTTCTAAAAACGGCGGACGCAATCAGGTGCGCTGTCATAACGACCCGCCCGAAACGATCGCCCTGTTGGCCGAAAGCCCGCTTGAAGCGCAGGCCGTATAAATCGCGTCATCGGCTTGCTTTTCGCCAGCTTATCGCGCTTACGCTCCCGGTAATGTCGCGCGCACCATCCTGCGTGGAAAAGCCGTCACGCGCCGTGTGAAGAACTCCGGCGCAGGACATGACGGTTTGAACTCTCTTGCCAGAGAGGCCGATATTGCTTGCTGTCCGTTGGGTCAACGTGCGGCTTCTAGCTTGAGGACAGAATGGTTTTTACGCTGCGACACTCTCTAGGGTGGTTTACGACGGTCCTCTTTTCGCTGACGCCGATGATGGCGGTCGGGGCGGAGCCGGCGGCCCCGCAAATCAGCGATCGGCTGGCGAACAAGGTGCATCGCGTGCTGGACCATTATTACCGGCCGCTCAACACCCGCGATCAAAACTGCTGGGAATTGATGCATTGGATCATCGCCTACGGCGTCAAGTCGGAAGTCCGGCGCGGCGGGCCCAATGGCCCGCCGGTCAATTCGATCGGTTGGCTCTGTTACGGGGGCACTTGCGCCGGCATGCCGCTGGTGCATGTCGATCAGCGGGGCATCGCCGTGGCCAGAGGGCCGAAAGTGCAGGGCCACCACGGGCAATTCGTGGCCATTCTGGCACAGGCGAAGGTGAAGAAAGACTACCCTATCGAATTGGACGGCCAGCACTTTACCGTGGCCGACCTCATCGACTTTGAAAAACTTGGCTGCCAGGAGGGCATGGAGCTGACCTTTAAGCTGATTGCCTTGTCTCATTACCTCGACCTTGAGGAAACCTGGCACAATTCGGCGGGCGAAGAATGGTCGGTGTCGCGCTTGGTGCAGGAAGAGATCCGCGCTCCCATCGTGGGCGCCGCCTGTGGCGGCACGCACCGGCTGATGGGCATCAGCTACGCGGTGAAGGAGCGTCTGAAGCGCGACCAACCGCTCGACGGTCAATTCGCTCGAGCCGACGCATACATTCGCGACTTTCACCGCTATACCCTCAACATGCAAAACGCCGATGGGTCGTTCAGCACCGATTGGTTCCGCAGCCGAGCCGACAAAGACGACCTCGATCGTCGCCTGCAAACCACCGGCCATATTCTGGAGTGGCTTGTTTATTCGGTGCCGCCGGAAATGCTGGACGATTACCGCCTCGTGCGGGCGGTCGATTATCTTTCGACGATACTCTTGAAAAACGCCGACCGAAAATGGCAATTGGGCACGCTCGGTCACGGCTTGCACGCGCTGTCCTTATTTGACGAGCGAGCGATTAAGAACCGCGCCACGGCCTCGGAGTCGATCGTTCGGCGGCGTCATGACGCGCCGGCGCGCTCGCAATAACCGTACGTTATTGATAACGGCCAACGGCCGCGCCGTCTTGAATACGTCATCAGTAGTCGGTCTTCAGCAGCCCGGCCAGATACGCCTCGACCTTGTCGGGGTCGGCAGGCTCGCCGCGATAGGCCAAATAGCCGTCTGGACGCACGATCAAAAGCAGCTCGTCGCGTACGCTATAGTTGCGGTGCAATTCGCCGCCGGCGTCGATCAACGTCGAGGAATCGTGCGCCGCCGAGGCCGCTGGGCCAGCGGGCGGAAGTACCGTGTAAAACTCCAAATGCCCGCCGTGGCGCTGAGCGATTTGCTTCAACCGCTGCCGGCATGCGAGTGCGACCGCTTCATCGCCGCTGCCGGCCGCAAACAACAACATCACGTGCCTCGTGCCGGCGAGCAGGTCGAAACAGCGCAACTCTTTCCCATCGGCCGTGCGCAGCCCGGAGGCGTCGGGGGCGCGATCGCCGGCGCGGGGGCCGCTGTCCCAGAGCGACGCGAGCGCCGTGCGCCAATCGCCGGGCCGATCGTCCGCCACGATCGAACTGGCGCGATAATGAATACCCAATTCCGACAGCGACTTGCGAATTTTGTCTTGCACCACGTCAAGCGAAGTGACGAGCGAAGCCGTCCAGTCGCGCAATTTGTCGGCGACCGGATGCCGCAGCAAAATGGCTTGCGACATCGCACCGGTCGCCTGCAACAGCCGCCGGCCGATCGGCCGCCGCTCTTCTTCATAGCTGTCGAGTAGTTTTTCAGTCGTATGGCCGCCCGCCACCAGCGCCAGTTTCCAAGCCAGATTGACGGCGTCTTGAATGCCGGTGTTCATGCCCTGTCCGCCGACGGGCGAATGAATGTGCGCGGCGTCGCCGGCCAAAAAGACGCGGCCGCGGCGATAATGCTCCACCTGCCGCTGGCTGATGCGAAAGTGCGACATCCACACGGCGTCGCTCGCCCGCGCGGCGACCGGCGCGTGGTCGTCCAGGGCGCGCTGAAACTCAGCGAGCGTGGGTTCGCCCGCCACGGGCGGCCCTTCGTGCCGCTCAATGATGATGCGAAACCGCCGCTCGCCCGGCATGGGAAACAACGCCACAATATCGCCCGAAGAAAGAAACACGCTCATTTCATCGTCGGGCAGGTTCGCCTCCAGGCGCACGTCGGCCAACGAGAAGGTTTCTTCAAAAGCATGGCCGTGAAACGGCATTTCCAGCTCGCGCCGCACCCGGCTATGAGCGCCATCGCAGCCAATAAGCCACGCCGCGCGCAGCGTTTCCTCACGGCCGTCGGCGTGCCGCAAGATCGCCTCCACATCCGCCGCCTGCTGATGAAAACCGATCAACTCGACGTTGCGTTCGACCGAAACGCCAAACTCAGCCAGTTTTTCGGCCAGCAGCTTCTCTGTGTCCGACTGCGGCAAGATCAAAATGAAGTTATAGCGGCTTTCGAGCTGGTCGAAATTCAGATGCACGATGCGCTGGTGTTGGCTATAGATGCTGCCGCCGTGCAGCTTTCGCCCCTCGGCCATGGCCCGTTCAGCCAGGCCGACGCGCTCAAAATACTCCATCGTGCGGGCATGCACGCCCAGCGCCTTGGAGGTTCGCGACGCTTGCGGCGCCTGATCGACGATGC
>DASVGM010000440.1:0-6086 GCA_036379555.1 Pirellulales bacterium
GCATACGATTCTCGTGCTTTTGCGTCCGGAGGCCGCCCATGCGAACACCGATGGCAAAGTGAGTTACTCATCGAGGCCGGGACGTGGTAGAATGTTGTTTGAGTATGAGGTCGTGCGCCTCTGGGAGCGCCCGGCGGAGCGCCTGCTGGAAGGCGACGTGGGATTGGCGCCGTTGGCCGTGCTCGGCCGACTGCCGGAAGGCGCGTCGGTGGAAGACGCGATGGCGGTGGTCGCACAGCGGCTGGCAGATCGTTTGCAGGCCGAGACCCAGCCAGAGAGGGCGGCCAAGTTGCTGACGACGGCGTTGCTGCTTGCCGGGCTGCGCGTCAGGCGCAACGTGGCGCTGAATATTTTCCGAGGAGTTCACATGCTGGAAGAATCTGATACCTATCTGATGATTTTGGAGCAGGGCGCTGAAAGGACGCGGCGAGGGGACATTTTGCTTCTGGGCGAGGCGCGGCTCGGTTCGCCCGACGAGACGGTGCGAGACAAGCTGACCGACGTGACCGACCTGGAGCGGCTGAAGCGAATGCTGCTTGCCACGGCGACAGCCACGAATTGGCAAGAGATTCTCGATACGCCATGATTGGTGAACGACTTTTTTTCTCCGACTTGGTATAATGGTTTATTGAATCTCGGGCCCGGTCGCGGTTGTCCGGGCCATCGCATCTTCAAACCGGAGGTGTCCGATGAAATGTTTTGTGTTTTCTTTGTTGGTGGGCGTCGGGGCGCTGGCGGCAGCGACGAATGCCGCTGCGGCCGATATCAAAAAGGGCGACAGTCTGGTCGTGACCTATGGCAACGCACCGTTGATGCGCGGTCGATCGACTTTGGCCAACGTGCCGGCGGGGCAGCGCATCAAGGTCTTGCGAACGGAGGGCAACTGGGTCGGCACGCGGGTCAACGTGAATGGACGCGAGGTGAGCGGATGGATCTGGCGCAACCAACTCGCCACGCCAGAGCAGTTTGCCCAGCGGCAAACCACGCGTCGCTATTCGTATCAGCCCGGCACGAGCGTGCGGCGCTATTCCGCGATGCCCGGCCCGGCCGTGCCCTCAAGCGGGTACAACCGGAGCTATTACCGCGGCGGTTACAATGGCGGCGGTTCGGGTTCCGGCTCGTCGTTCATCATGGGCGGCACGCGCTACGGCCCCGGTTATTGGCGCGCGGATCGCAAGATCACCGGCTATTGATCAGGCGGCGTTCAATGGTGGCGGCAATGCCACGGGCCACCGCTTGTTTGCCGCCCGCCAGAGTCTCAATCACCTCGCCACGCGCGTCGAGTATTTCGACGCGCGTGTGGCTGGCGTGCATGGCCTCGGGGCCGTTCAGCACCATCAAATCGCAATGCTTCTTTTCCAGCTTGGCCAGCGCGCGCAAACGCTGGTCGTCGGTTTCCAGCGCGAAACCCACGAGCCATTGATCGCGCTTCTGTAAACCGAGCGTGGCGATGACGTCGGGCGTTTCGATCAAGTGCAACAACAGCGGTTGCCCGGTCTTCTGAATCTTGCCGGATTCAACATGCACCGGGCGATAATCGCACGGCGCCGCGACGCCGATCACGCCCTGGCAGGTTGGAAAAATGCGCTGACTCGCCTCGAGCATCTCTTCCGTCGAGATCACCGGCACCACCTCCGCGCCGTCCGGGTAATCGACCTCGACGGGTCCGCTGACGATCACAACCTGATGTCCCAGTTCGATCATCGCCTGAGCCAAGGCCCGGCCCATGCGGCCGCTGGAAGCGTTTGTCAGATAGCGCACCGGATCGAGATATTGCCGCGTCGGGCCGGAGGTAATCAAAATGCGCGACACGTTCAAAAACTCGGGCCTGGCAGCCTGACGGTAGGCGGATTGGTGGGGAAACGATTCAGGATAAAAAGCCTAACGCTATCTGACACGCGGTTCAAGCCGGAGGCGCAAAACAACCTAGTGTTTTGTCCAGGCTTCATCATTGGGTTTGACGCGGCTGGAGGATGGGCCTCCTGGCCCGTCACGGTCAATTGGTGACGGGCTAGGAAGCCCATCCTCCCAGACTCTTGCCCCCATGACTTTCCAAGGTTATTTAGCGGCTACCCCATTTGGAAAACAAACCGCGAATGGCCAAACCAGCGACCAACGCGGCGGTCATCAACAGGCCGCCGGTGGCAAGCGTGACGATGAAACCGGATAGTTCGTTGGTTATGCCAAAACTCAGATTGTTGAATGCGTCAAGCCGTAAGAACTCGACTAGACTAAGTGCGGCGACCCCCGCCATGAGTTGCAAAACCGGAATTGCCTGCGTCAGGCCGACCGCCACGCTACCGACCAGCAGCGCCTTCGCCACCCGCGGCACGGCGGCGCAAAGCCAGCAGCCAACCACAAACAACAACGCCACGGCGGCCAGCATTCCCCAGCGGCCGCCTGTTTGAGTCACGCCCCAGCCGACCAAGAGCGGAATCAGCAGGTTTCCGGCGAACACGACGCCCCAGGCGATGTAGCCGCGCGTCTCGGTGGCGTCTTCATGGCTTGCGCTGGTCGTTTCGTAAGCGACCGCCGCCGGCGATCGATACGGATTGACCTCAGGGCGGTTTTCCATCGGTGCGTTCGCTACCGCTGATAGATCGGCAAGGTGCCGTTTTCAAGCTGCAAAATGGTGAGGTTGATGGCGGTGGTGTAGACGGGGCCGATGTAGCCCTGGTTCCAGGAACCGTTGCCGCCAGCCTCGGCCACCAGCTTGGCATGTACCTTGTCGCGATATTCCAACCAGATTTTGCTCCCTTCGCGGTAGCAAACCTGCGAGTAGTAATAGTGGGCGTAATGCCAATGGCCAAAGCCTTCGTTGTGGATCTGATCGAGGTTTTTGCGACAATAGTCGAGCAGCTTGGGCACATATTGGCTGTCGTATTCGCCCGCGTTGAAGAGGCAGGCGATGGCCGCGGCTGAAATCGCCGGCCGGCCGCCACCGCCTTTGGAACTATATTGCACGCCGCCGTCGGGCAAGGTGCAATCGCGAATGTACTTCACGGCCTTGTCAATAATCTCTTTGGGCACCGGAATGCCGGCGTTGCGGCAGCCGCGCAGCCCTTGCACCTGGGTGATGGTGGTTGAGCCTTCGTCGAAGCCGCGACCGTCTTTGGCGCTTACGTAACCCCAACCGCCCGCCTCGGTTTGCGCCTCTCCTGTGAACTGAACGGCTTTGGTCAGCACTTCCACCAGTTCCTCACGCCGAGCGGCGTCTTCCTCCTCGCCCAGAATCTGGGAGAGGAAGAGCATGGAGTAGCCGTGCCCGTAGGTGTAGCGATCGTCGTTTTTGGGATCGCCAATCAGGCCATTCGCGCGGCTGCGGCTGAGCAGATAATCGACGGCGCGGCGCAAATTGGGCGCGTACTTGCCTTGCGTGGTGGTCGAACCTTCGCAGAGCATGGCCATTCCGGCCAGGGCCGTCATGGCGGTGGGATAGCGGCCTTCGTTGGCGGCCCAATGGCCCAAGCGAGATTGCGTGTTCGCCAGCCAATCCAACCCGCGTGACACGACGCGCTGGACTTTGGGGTCATGGTGCGCGGCCTCAGCCCGCGATGCGGGCAGTGCCAGAACAATCAACAGCAATAGCGGTGTCCTTCGCATACTAAACATTGTACGGCACAACGTCCGCTTTGCCCATCCGTCAACGGCGAATGGATTTCCGGAGCGGCCTGGAAGGCCGCCCTAGAATGGTAGTATGCTAATTGTTTGTCGGAAGATATGTAGAAACGACGGATACAACGTGAACGATAAACCTTGCCGAGCGAAAGACAATGATCCAGAGCAGTGTTGATTTGGTCCGCCGCATGCCGTACAGGGCGGCGCTTGAGGCCCTCGCCGCGGTGCGGCGCGACGAGATCGTGGTCACCACGATGGGCGCCGCCCGTGAGTGGCCCAGGCTATCGCGACATGCGCTCGACTTCCATTATCTACCGTCGGCCATGGGGCACGCGCCGCTAATTGGTTTGGGGCTGGCGTTGGCCCAGCCCAACCGCCAAGTGATGGTTCTCAATGGCGACGGCTGCCTGCTGATGAACCTTGGTTGTTTGGTCACCATCGCGGCCAGCCAAGCGCGCAACCTGACGTTGATTGTGCTCGAAAACAGCATTTATGAAGTGACCGGCGGGCAAGCGACCGCGGCGGCCGCGGCCGGGCCGCGGGTTGATTTTGCGGCGCTGGCGCGGGCAGCCGGCATCCCGAGCGCGTTTGTGTATGATGATCTTGACGTGTGGCGAAACGAGGCCGCCGCCGCGCTTACCGCTCCGGGACCGCGTTTTGTTTGCCTGCGTGTTGAACCGGTCGGGGCCGATTACCAGCTTCCGCCGCACTCGCCTTTGCCCGATCGCATCGCCGCGTTTCAGCGGGCGCTGATACCAGGCATGGCTGGAAATGAGACCTGATCGTCGCGATCACGCGCTCTTTAGGGAACGGGGTGCTTTCTGGCCGCATTCGGGTACAATTCGACGGACATGCGATCGAAAGCCACAACGTCGACGACCCTGCAGATTCCGGCCCTCGACTGCCCCGACGAGCTTTCGCTGATCGAAAAGGGCCTGCGGCCTTTGGAGGGAATCGTCAATCTGTCGCCCGACTACCTGAACCGGCGGCTGATCGTCGAGCACGAGTCGCGCCTCGAGCCGCCCGTGATTGCCGCGGAACTTCGGCAGCTTGGCTTTGCCACGCAGGTAGAATCACCCACGGATGCCAAACAGGAGGCCGCGGCGCCGCTGCGCGTCCGCCGCGATACGCTGGGCGGGGCGATCGTCTTATTGCTGGCGTTTGCCGGCCGCTTGCTCTTCGCCGGCCCAAGCTTGGGTGATGGGCTGGCCGTGGCCGCCACGCTTATCGCCGGCGTCAGCGTGGCGCGAGCCGCGCTGCGCGCGTTGCGGCTGCGAGCCATCGATATGAACGTGTTGATGACGTTGGCGGCCATTGGAGCGCTGGCCGGCGGCGATTACTTTGAGGCCGCCACCGCCATGGTGCTGTTTGGAATAGCGATCTGGCTCGAAGGCTACAGCCTTGGGCGCGCGCGGCGGGCGGTGCGGTCGCTCGTCGAACTGACGCCTCCGCGCGCCCATCGTTACGCAGGCGCGTCACTGGCCGAGGTCGATGCCGCGCTACTGGTTGCCGGCGATCGTGTGTTGGTGAAGCCCGGTGAACGCCTGCCCGTCGATGGAGAGATCGAAGAAGGCGCCTCGGCCGTCAACCAAGCGCCCATCACGGGCGAAGCGCTGCCGGTGGAGAAGCGGCCTGGCGATGCGGTTTATGCGGGCAGCGTCAACGGCGAAGGCTCTCTGGTGATCAGGGCCAGTCAGCCGGCGGCGGAGAGTACGCTGGCTCACATCGCGCGTTTGGTCGAAGAGGCGCAGCGCACGCGCTCGCCGACGGAGCGGTTTGTCGATCGCTTCGCGCGCTACTACACGCCCGCGGTGATCGGGCTGGCCGTCGCTTTGGTGGTTGTGCCGCTGGCGGCGGGCGGTTGGCAGGCGTCGTGGGCCTTGGCGCACACGCCGGCCCAATGGCTTCATCGCGCCTTGGTGTTGTTGGTGATCGCCTGTCCTTGCGCGTTGGTCATCTCCACGCCGGTGACGATTGTTTGCGGTCTGCACGCCGCGGCCCGCGCCGGCATATTGATCAAAGGGGGCGAGTTTCTGGAACGCGCGGGAAAGGTGGAAGCCATCGCGTTCGACAAGACCGGCACGCTCACCCAAGGGGCGGCCGAGGTCACGCGCATCGTCGCGGCGCCCGGCGTCAGCGACGAGGAACTGTTGCGCGTGGCCGCGGCGTTGGAAAGCCGTAGCGAGCACCCGTTGGCGCAGGCCGTTGTCTCGGCGGCGCAACATCGGCAGGTGTCCTGGCAGCCGGCCGAAGAGGTCGTGGCGTTGCGCGGGCTGGGCGTGCAAGGGCGGATCGATGGCGAAACATGGTACGTCGGCAACGCCGCGATGATCACGCAGTTGCCGTTCATGGGCGGCGCGCTGCGGGAAAGCGTGCGGCGGGCGCTCGCGCCCCTATTGGACCAGACGGAATCGACCGTGGTTTTGGTGACCGGCGAGCGGCGGTTTTTGGGCGCGTTGGCCCTGACG
>DASVGM010000441.1:0-11311 GCA_036379555.1 Pirellulales bacterium
GGCCGGCGCGCCGTCGGCGGGGCAGGCCGGCCCCAAACCACAGTGGATTTGGGGCGCTCGCGACGATCAGAATTATGTCCTCAAAACGACGTTCGCCGGCGGTTCCCAATCCGCCCGACTCATGGCCAGCGCCGACAATAAGCTGACGCTTTACCTCAACGGCCAGCGAATCGCCAGCGGCGATAGCTGGGAGTCGCCGGTCGAAGTCGACGTGCAAAAGTATTTGCAGCCGGGCGAAAACCTGCTCTTGGCCGATGTTCGCAATGAAGGCGGCCCGGCCGGCTTTGTGCTGAAGCTGGCGCTCACCATGCCCGACGGCACGGTACGGCATGTCATTAGCGACGGCCGCTGGCAGTCGGCCCAGACCAAGGACTCAGCCATGTGGCTGGCCGCTCGCCAACTGAAGCCGCTGGGCGAAGGGCCCTGGGGCGATGTTTTTTCGAGCGCGCCCGCCGCCGACCACGCCTTCAGCGTGTTGCCGGGCTTTCAGGTCGAGCACTTGTTCACGGTGCCCAAGGAAGAGTTGGGGTCGTGGGTATCGATCACGTTCGACCGTCGCGGCCGGCTGATCGTGAGCGATCAGGGCAATAAGGGACTTTGCCGCGTCACGCCGCCGCCCATCGGCAGCGGTGAGCCGACGAAGGTCGAGCGGCTCGACGTCAAAATCAGCTCCGCCCAGGGAATGCTCTACGCCTTTGATTCGCTCTATGTTTCGACCAATGGTTTTTCGGGCGGCAACGGCTTGTTTCGCCTGCGAGACACCGATGGCGACGATCAATACGACAAGGTGGAGAAGCTCAAAGACATTCGTGGCGGCGGCGAACATGGCCCCCATGCCGTGCTGTTGGCGCCCGATGGCAAATCGCTTTACTATCTGAGCGGCAATCACACGCGGCCTCCCTTTGAGCCGACCGATCCGCCCAGCCCCGATCACGGCAGCCGCGCTCCGACCAATTGGGGCGAAGACCAGCTTCTGCCGCGCCAATGGGACGCCAACGGCCACGCCGTCGGCATTTTAGCGCCGGGCGGTTGGGTGGCGAAGACCGATCCCGATGGCAAAACCTGGGAAATCGTCAGCAACGGCTATCGCAACTCTTACGACATGGCGTTCAACGCCGACGGCGAACTGTTTGTCTACGACGCCGACATGGAATGGGATTTCGGCTCACCGTGGTATCGGCCGACGCGCGTGCTGCACGCCACCAGCGGCAGCGAGTTCGGCTGGCGCAGCGGCACCGGCAAGTGGCCCGCCTATTATGTCGATAGCTTGCCGGCGATGGTCGATATCGGTCCCGGTTCGCCGGTGGGCGTCGCGTTTGGCTACGGAACGAAGTTTCCGGCGAAATATCAACGGGCGTTGTTTCTTTGCGATTGGACGTTCGGCACCATGTACGCGGTCCATACTGAAGCGACCGGCTCCAGCTACCAGGGTGTGAAAGAAGAGTTCGTGGCGCGTTCGCCGTTGCCGTTGACGGACGTGGCCGTTGGTCCGGACGGCGCGCTGTATTTTTCAACCGGCGGCCGCGGCACGCAATCGGAGTTGTTTCGCGTGACGTACATCGGCCAGGAAGCGACCGCGCCGGCCGAAACTCACGACGCTCGCGGCGCCGACCTGCGGGCCGTGCGACACGAGATCGAGAAATATCACCGCAAGTCCGACGATCAGGCCAAGGCGGTGGAATTTGCTTACCCCTATCTTGGTCATGCCGATCGGCAGATTCGTTTCGCCGCGCGCATCGCCCTGGAAAACCAAGACGTCACGCTCTGGCAAGACCGCGTGCTGAAAGAGCAAGGTGTCGAAGCGTTGATTACCGGCGCCGCAGGGCTGGCTCGCCAAGCGGACAAGTCGCTCTTGCCACAACTGTTGGCCGCGCTCGGCCGGTTGAATTTCAGCACGCTCGACGAAGCGCGGCAACTGCAATTGTTGCGGGCATATCAGTTGGCGTTTATCCGCCTGGGCGAACCGGACGATGGCGCGCGGCAAAAACTGCTGGCCCGGTTCGATCCGCTCTTTCCCGCGCACAGCGATCACATCAATCGCGAGCTTTGCATCCTGCTGGTTTATCTGCGCTCGCCGACGATCGTTGGCAAAGCGATGGCCTTGATGGAGCGACCTTCGCGGAGCGAGACGGCTGATTTTGGAGCGTTGCTGGAGCGCAATCGGGGCTATGGCGCCACCATCGCCAACGTCTGGGCGAATTATCCGGATCAAATGCAAATGCACTATGCGTTTGTGCTGCGCAACATGAAGGAAGGTTGGACCTTGGCCCAGCGCAAGGCGTATTTCAGTTGGTTTGAGCGGGCGCGCACATGGAGCGGCGGCGCCAGCTTCCAGGGCTTTTTGCGCAACATGGAACGCGATGCGTTTGACAACGCCAGCGAACGCGAACGTCTGGCGATTGAAGCCTTTGGCGCTCGCAAGCCCTATCAACCGCCGGAGTTGCCCAAGCCCCAGGGGCCGGGCCGCGATTGGACCGTCGCCGATCTGATCGGCCTGGCAGGCCAGGGGCTGAAGGGCCGCAACTTTGCCAACGGCCAGAAAATGTTCGCCGCCACACGCTGCGTCATCTGTCACCGTTTCGCGGGAGACGGCGGCGCCACCGGCCCCGACCTGACGCAGTTGGCCGGCCGCTTCACGGTGAAAGACCTGAGCGAAGCGATGATCGAGCCGAGCAAGGTGATCAGCGATCAATATCGAGCGACCTTGATTGAAACCAAAGACGGGCTGATTGTCAGCGGCCGCGTTGTTTCCGAGGCCGACGGCAAACTGGTCGTGGTGACCAACCCCGAAGATTCGACGAAGACGCTCGAGGTGCGAGAAGATAATATTGAGTCCCGGCAGCCTTCGCCCGTCTCGCTGATGCCCGACGGGCTATTGAAGCCGCTGAATCAAAACGAAGTGCTCGATTTGTTGGCGTATCTGCTCTCGCGCGGAGACAAGAACAGCCCGATGTTTCGGAAATAACCCGGGCGGCCTGCGCAAAATGCCCGACTTTAACACGACAACGAACGGAGATTCCATACTGAATCTGTTCCGCGCCGCCACCGCCGGGCTTGCCCCGGTGGGAGTGCTGACTGACTGGCTAAACGAACGTCCCTCGACAGATTCTTTCCGTTTTCGCGTGGCATCCGCCGCCGAAGGCAGCGGATGCCACGCGAAAACGGGGACGCGTTCGGTGCCGTGCATCTAGCCCGTCAGTCATCGCTCGACGGGGGCAAGCCCCGATCGTGGCGGAATGAATCTAGTATCAAACAGGCCTTTGGTGACGGGCCAGGAGGTCCATCCTCCGGGGTCTTGTTCGCGCCCGCGATGCGGTATAAACGAATCGACTCTTAAGACACTGTAACACTGTAACCCCCCCGCCGGCATTCTTTCTTGAGCGAACGGCGGCCAACGGATATGATGCCATAGGATGAAAGCCTTCGACACTACCGGACTGTATTTCAACCGTGCCGCCGACTTGATGGACTTGTCGGATAACATCCGCACGCTGCTGCTCACGCCCAAGCGCGAGGTGCAGGTGCAGGTGGCCATCGAACGCGACAACGGCGAAATCACCACGTTTATCGGCTATCGCGTGCAGCACGACAACTCACGCGGGCCGATGAAGGGGGGCTTGCGCTTTCACCCCGACGTCGATCTCGATGAAGTTCGCTCCCTGGCCGCCCTGATGACCTGGAAAACCTCCGTGGTCAACATTCCCTACGGCGGGGCCAAAGGGGGCATTTCCGTCGATATCAATCAGCTTAGCCCGCGAGAACTGGAGCTGATTACACGCAAGTTCATCGACGGCATTCACGACATGATTGGCCCGGATATTGACATTCCGGCCCCCGACATGGGCACCAACGACAAGATCATGGCCTGGATCATGAACCAGTACGCCAAGTATCACGGGTTCAATCCGGCGGTGGTGACGGGCAAACCGGTGGAGATGCACGGCCTGCCCGGCCGCGAAGAAGCGACCGGCCGCGGCGTGGGTATTTTGACTTTCAAGTTCCTTAGCCGCTTGGGCCGCAAGCCGTCGCAAACGCGCGTGGCCATTCAGGGGTTTGGCAATGTCGGCTCGCACGCGGCCAAGTTTCTGGCCGAGGCCGATTACCGCGTGGTGGCGGTCAGCGACGTGAGCGGCGGCTATTACCGGCCCGAAGGGCTGGATATTCCCGGCATGTTGCGTTACGCCCTCGACCACCGCGGCGGATTGGCGGGCTATAAAGAGGCCCAGCATTTGACCAACGAGGAAGTTCTGGAACTGGACGTCGAACTGTTGGTGCCGGCGGCCTTGGGCGGCGTAATCACAAAGAAAAACGCCGAGCGGGTGCGGGCGCCTTGCATTATTGAGGCCGCGAACGGACCCATCGACTTTGAGGCCGACGATATTCTGCAAAAGCGGGGCACGACGATTTTGCCCGACATTCTGGCCAACGCCGGCGGCGTGACGGCCAGCTATTTTGAATGGGTGCAAAACCGGCAGCGCTACCAATGGGGGCTGAACCGCGTGCGGCAGGAGCTTGACCGCGTGCTCAGTGAGGCGTTTGAGCGCGTCTGGGAGCTTTCGCTGGAGCGAAAAATCAGCTTGCGTAGCGCGGCGTATATTATTGGTATTGGGCGCGTTGGTCGAGCGACGGTTCTAGGAGGCATTATATGAAGACGGAGTTGATCTCGCAGGAGTTGTTCCGCAAGATTCCCATCTTTCGCGGCTTTGGTCCGGCGGAGTGGCAGCGGCTGCTTGAGATTGCCGACGTGCAGGAATTTGGGCCGGGCGAAATCATTCTGTCGCAAGGCGAACGCAGCCAGCGGTTGTGGGTCTTGCTGGAGGGCGCCTGCGAGGTGTTTCACACCTTGGCCGGCGATGACGCCTTGGAGCCGACCACGCTGGCCACGCTCGAACCGTTCGCCAATTTTGGCGAAATGTCGTTCTTTCATCCCGCTCCGCATTCGGCCAGCGTGCGGGCGAAAACGGCCGTGAAGCTGTTGATGATCGAACGGGCCAAGTACGACGCTTTGTGCAAGGAACAGGCGTCGGCGGCTTGCAAATTGGCTTTGAACACGGTGGAAAGCCTGGCCGAGCGTTTACGTCGTATGGACGACTGGGTGGATGAGTTGGTGCATCGCGGCCAGGCCAACCAGCGCATACCCGAATGGAACCGCCTTCGCGCCACGCTCTTTGACGGCTGGAAGCTGTAAGAGGCTATCCGAAAACCGCCGTGGGGCGGGCCGCCGGCCCGTCTTGAAGCGCAAGACGGCTCGGCGAGCCGCCCCACAATACGCTGTCACGGCGCTTCGGAACGCCACAGGGCGCGTTCCCTACAGAGGTTCTGGACGCTTTGCTACCGGCACATTTCACTTTTTCACATCCGACAGGTTACATGGACATCACCAACATCAACAACGTGCCGGCCTTTACCACACTCGATGGCTCGGAAATCCGCGAGCTTTTGGCGCACCGCAATTCGGCCATTCGGCGGCAGAGCCTGGCCGAGGCAAGATTACCGCCCGGCGCGAGCACCACGCCGCATTACCATCCACAAACGGAGGAAATTTCTTATATTCTCTGCGGTTCCGGCAGCATGCGAATTGGCGACGAGACGCGCGCTGTCGGTCCCGGCGACGCGATTGCCATTCCGCCCGGCGCCGAGCATCAGATTACGAATTGCGGAGCGGACGTGCTGACGTTTCTTTGCTGTTGCGCGCCCGGCTACGAGCACGCGGACACCGTGTTGCTGCCCAGCGCGCGATGAAGCACATCGGCCAAGGTGCCTGTTGAAGATGCCCTCGGCTTGCCCGAGGGAGTTTTCACGTTGGCCGTCTACACAGGCGGCCTTCCTCAAGCCCCCGATTTTCCGCCGCTTGCCCGCCGAAGGCGGGCAAGCGGCGGAAAATCGGAGAGGGGTTGGTGGCAAACGCCTCGTGTAGACGGCCAACGTGATTCTCCACGCGGCAAGCGGGTGGCATCAAGGGTGCAACGCCGCCATGACGAAACGAAGTAACAACTGTCAACCCTTCAGGTTACGATTTGAGACGGTGCCGGCCGGTGCGCAATGCGGGCCAGCCTTGTGCCAGCGTTGATCTTAAACCAATGGTTGCGCGGGCCATGTAACGCCAGGACAAACAGTGCGAGATCAGGGACGAATCGGCCGGTTCAAAACGCACCGAGATAAAAAGAAGGTCGCTCCGCGACGATGGAAAGCGGCGATAAATCGCACGCACTCCAAGACGACACCAAACACCCATCCGATGCGCAGCGCGCTGCGCATCACCCCCCACCTGGAACCATGCTACTCATCCGCGTAAACGCGCGTACTTTCCTCTTTCGTCACCGGACTTTGCATTTCATCGGTCACAAGCTGAACCTGCACGCGCAAATCGCCCGCTGCGATGCCCTGGGCGCGAATCTGGTAAGTCGTTTCGCCCTTGGGGGGCAGACGGCCCAGCGGCGCGAAGCGCACTTCTTGCCCGCTGACGCTGTCGCGCGTGGGGCCGTGGGCGCTGCGCGGCTTAATCTGCGGCGGAAACGTGGCCAGCAATTCGATGTTGGTGGCCGCTTTCGATCCTTGATTCACCACGCGAATTTCATACGTTGTTTCTCCGCCCACTTCGATCGGGTCGGCCAGGTCGGCCAATTGGAAGAGAATGGCCGCCACGCCCTCGACCGACACCACTTCTTCCTGCTCGGCCGCCAGGCCCCGCTCGGCGACGCCCTCGACCTTCAGAAGCTGCTCGCCCGCTTCGATGGGCAACGTGGTCAACGTGACCTGGCCGGTTTCTTTGGCCGGCAGCTCCTCCAGCGTCCAATGCACGGTGTTGGTTTCGGCGTCGAATTCACCGGAATTGTTGGCGGCCACAAACTTCAGTCCCTTCGGCAAATGCGTGACCAACCGCACCTCTTTGGCGGGCGCCGTGCCCGGATTGCTGACCACGACGGTATACGTGGCCTGCCGTTCCAAGAAGCGCCGCTTCGGCCCTTGCATCGACACTTCGAGTTGCGGGGCGACGATCATGACTTCGCTGCGTTGCTCGGCCTGCAGTTGACCGTCGGCGCTGGCCATGATGGTGTTGATCACCTGGCCCGCTTTCATGGCGCCCATCGAAAGATCGACCTGCCGCGATTCGCCCGGCTTCAAATCGCCCACTTCGTATTCCAACTCACTGCCGGCCGGGTGTTCAAGCTGCTCTGGAATGGCGTCGCTGATGACCACCCCGGTGGCCGTGCCGGTGCCGGGATTGCTGACCTTGATGCTGAACATCACCTCTTCGCCGATCAACACCTGTTCTGGGGCGGAGACATCGACGGCCAGTTGCGGCCGTGTGCATCGCGTGCGTGCCGAGGCCTCGCCGCTGAAATGAACCGTCGCCACACTGCCGATCTCGCCTTCGGCGACGGGCATCAATTCCATCTCCACGACCGTTTCTTCGCCGGCTTTGACCGTGCCGACGCGCCAGGTCACCTTGCCGTCGACGATTTCGGCGGCGGGCCGCGCATCCATGAGGTGCGTGCCCTGCGGAATGACATCCTGGATTTCCACTCCTTGCGCCGCGACCGTTCCCACGTTTTGCACGCGGACGGCGAAAATGGCCGGCTTGCCGATTTGAATTTCGTCCGGCGCGGCCTTTTCCACGACTAAGGAGGGGGCTTGCGGGCCTTCAAGCTGCTTCATGCCCGGCCGGCCCTGCCCGACCACCGCTTGTGGTCCGCCGCCCGCCCGACCGCCGTCGCCAAAAGGATCGCTGCGCGGGTTCGGGCCGCTGGAGCGCCGCGGCGGTTGCGGCTCTGGCTCTGGACCGAAGACATCGGCGGCGGGCTGAGCATGGCGATCGACCGGTATCGCCCCGGCGCGTGCGGCGGGAGCGATCGTGCGTGGCGGGCGTTTTTTGGCCGCGACGGCCGCCGGTTTGCCGGCGGCGGACGATTTGGCGCGGCTGGTGGACCCCGGCGCATAGCCGCGCACGGGCCGCGCGTCAGCGGTCTCGACGGCTTCTTCCTGAATGCTGTTTGGCGGCTCATCCGTCAAGGGGCGGCTGAACGGGTCGCCCGCGGCGGGGGCCGCGGCCCGCGCGGTGGCGGGCGCGGCGCCTTGGGGAAAAAGATCGGGACCGGCCTCCGGCACTTCATCGTCGAAGTCGACGACGACGCGTGCCGCGCCGTTTTCGTCCGCATCGGAGGGGCGTGGGGCGTAGCGATCGGCGTAACGATCGCGCGCCGGCGCGGGCGCCGCCGGTTTTTTCGCCGTCGCCTTGGGCTTGGTTTTTTTCTTGGTTCTCGCCGGCGGCGGCTGACGCTCCTGGGCCATCGCGCTGGCGGGGGTTCGATGCGCCTGCACCAAGGTGAATATTGCGACCAGCAGCAAACCAGTCAACGCCGAGGCGCGGACGAGCAACCGTCTCATCGGTTCGACTCCGAGAAAATAACGAGATTGGAACATCGTCGATGAAGCGGCGGACGTGATAAGCCGGTTCATCGCTTTTTTAGGCAGGACAAGCGGCGCGAGCGCGCTACGGCGCGCAACGCCAATGATGCGAAGTGCGGAATACCAAAAGCGGCCCGCCGGGGGAAGGGCAATCCTGGTCTGCGCAAAATGCGATACGTTATGGACGAAAATCACCAACGGATCGATGTGAGATTTGTTCCGATCCGCCACCGCCGGCTTCACGCCGGTGGAGCGGTGATTGACCGCTAGGAACGACGGCTTACGGCGTTGCCCTCCTCTTTTTCGCGTCCGCCGCCGTTGGCGGCGGACGCGAAAAAGAGGAGGGCAGAGAATGGTGTCGCGGTAACGCGATTTGGCGGTCAATCATGCGCTCTACCGGGGCAAGCCCGGTAGTGGCGGAACAAAAATAACATCGCCTGCCTGTGGCACCTTGACCGTCGTTTTCGCAGGCCAGGGCAATCCTTACGACGTGCGAAACCGCTAAATGTGGCCCTGGCGGCCGCGTGCGCGGTTGCCGGCGGGCTTTTTTGCTTGCCGGAACTGAAATCGCTGCATTTAATAGAGTCTTGAGGCCATTTCTTCTCAGCCGGGAGATTGTTGCCATGTGGCGACCACTTTTTTCACTTTTCGAGGCACGTAAGACGCAACGCACGGCGCGGCGACGCGCGAATCCACACCGCTTCAGCGGCCGCCGCCGCTCCGCCTTCGCCGCCGAGCGGCTCGAAGCGCGTTGGTATCTGTCGGGCGATCCCATCGTGCAGGTCAACACGAACGGCTATGGCAGTTTCCAAATCGAGTTGTCCCCTGCCGATGCGCCTCAGACGGTGGCCAACTTCCTCAGCTATGTAAATAGCGGCAGCTACAACAACCTTGTCGTCAGCCGCTCGATTGCCAGTTTTATCGTCCAGGCGGGCGGCATAACGTCACCGACTGCAACCTATACGAGCAATTCGCAATTCGTGCCCGTCACCCAAATCGGTAATATCCCGCTGGAGTACAAGCTGCCCAACACCCTTGGTACGATCGCAATGGCTCGCCAAAGTGGCAAGGCCAACAGCGGAAGCGATGAATGGTTCATCAACTTGGCCGACAACTCCACGACTCTTGGTCAGAATAGTAATCCTCCAACTAACCAGGATGGGTTCGGCTACACCGTCTTTGGACAGGTAATCGGTAATGGCATGCAGGTCGTCAACAGTATTGCCGCAGTGCCGACGAAGAATGAAGGTTCCGTAAGCACGAGCACCACTTCGAGCACCGATCTCGAAAACATGCCGCTCGGCCCGAACAACCAGCTTGTGCAGATCACCTCCATGACCCTGCTCGACGGCGTCTATGGCACCGTGTTCACCGACACTAACGCCAACGGCACGCAAGACTCAGGCGAACCGGGCGTGGCCGGGCGAACCGTGTTTGTCGATGTCGATGGCAGCGGCCAGCCCGACAGCAACAATCCCTCGGCCGTGACCGACGCCAGCGGCAATTACTACATCGCCGCCGTGCCGGCCGGCAGTTATCCGGTGAAAGAAGTGTTGCCCAGCGGGCTCGTCAGCAGCACGCCCTTGCAAACCGTGACCTTCGCCACGAGCACTGCCGCCACCAAGATCAGCCTCGGCGAAGCGATGCCCTCGATCAGCGGTACCGTCTTCACCGACCTGCACGCCGACGGCAAACTTGACTCGGGTGATCCGGGCGTGTCCGATCGCACCGTGTTTTTAAACGTCGACGGCACGGGCAAGCTCAACAACAACCCTTCGACCATCACCGACGCCAACGGCAACTTCTCTTTTTTAGGGCTCGCCGCCGGCACGTACAACGTCATAGAAGTATCGCCATCGGGTGTGAGCGTGAGCACGGACACGCACTCGATTGTGGTCAAGGCCGGCCAGACTGCGACGGCGGACATTGGCGAAGTGTCGTCGATCAGCGGCGTTGTCTTCAACGATCTGAACGTCAACGGCAAGCTCGATGCCGGCGAACCGGGCCTCGGCGGCGTCACCGTCTTTTTGAACAACGACAACAGCGGCAAACCCGACAGCGGCAACCCCTCAACCGTCACCGACGCCAACGGTCGTTTCTACTTTACAGGGTTGGCAAACGGCTCTTACACGGTCATGCAGGTTCTGGTGGCGAATCATGGCGTGACGCAAACGACCGCCGCGGCGGCCGTCACCGTCGCCAGCGGCACGCCGCCGACGGTGAACATCGGCGATGTGCTGACCAGCCCCCTGGTTCCCTTGCCGGTGGGCGTCAACACGCAAGCGCCGCCCGCCAATGGCAACCAGGCTTATGTTGACGACCTGTATTTCACGCTGTTGGGCCGCCATGCCGGCAGCGATGGCCTCGCCTATTGGCAGCAGCAGATGAGCGGCGGCGCCACGCGAGCGCAGGTGGCCCAGGATATTTGGGATTCAACGGAACATCGACAGCTTGAGGTGCAGCAGTATTATCACACTTACCTCAACCGCGCCGCGGAAGCGGGCGGTCTCGCCTTTTGGGTCAATCGCTTCATCAACGAGGGTCTGACGGAGCGGCAAGCGGCTTATTTCTTCGCGATTTCGCCCGAATATCAGGCCGATCATAGCTCGGACTCCGATTACATTGACTCCTTGTATCAAGACATGTTGCTGCGCACGCCGAGTGCGAGCGAGTTGAGCGGTTGGCAGACGGCCATGAGCGGCGGGCAAAGCCGCTTCCAGGTGTCCACGGAGTTTGCCAAAGGGCAAGAAGCGGCCACTCGCATCGTCGATGCCTTTTATTACAACTTCCTGCATCGCGTACCCGACAGCGGGGCGCAAGACCTGATTACCGGCCTCGTCGCCGGCACCACCACGGCCGAGAAGGCCGGCGTCAACATTTTGGCCAGCGACGAGTTTTTCGC
>DASVGM010000442.1:0-15459 GCA_036379555.1 Pirellulales bacterium
GCCCAATTGCATTGCCCACCGTATTGCCTGCTACCTGCCATCTTGGGCCAACCCGATATCCAATCCAAGCTGGCTCGAACGCTCGTCTTGGCTTTCATCGTCGTGGCGTCGTTGGCAGATGACTCCGCCCGCGGAGCGCCGCTGAAGGCGGGTGCGGCCAGGGTGGATATCACCGATCGCCAGGCGGGGCCGGTCAACGATCCGTTGTTTGTCAAAGCGCTGGTGCTGAAGTCCGACGACGCTACCGCCGCGATCATCACCGTCGATGCCGTGGCCATCGGCGGCATCGGCCGCATCAAAAACGACTATCTGGCGAAGGTCCGCGCTCGCCTAGAAAAAGAGCTGGGCATTCCGCCGAGCAACGTGCTGGTGAACGCCAGCCATTGTCATGGCGTCGTCGCAGCCGACGTCGAAGAGCGGACGTTTCAGGCCGCGAAAGCGGCATTGGCGCAACTGACGCCGGTCAAGGTCGGCGTGGGGGCCGGTCGTGAAGACCGCATCATGGAGAACCGCCGCCTGAAACTCAAAAGCGGCCGCGAAGCCGACGTCCGGCACGCTTATTCGTTGCCGCCGGATGATGAAGTGGCCGAAGTGGGGCCTGTCGATCCGCAGATCGGCATCCTGCGCCTCGACCGCGCCGATGGCCGCACCCTGGCGGTGGTTTATAATTTTGCCTGCCACCCCATTCAGGGCGTGCCCAGCGGAGGCAACACGGCCGACATCGTGGGCTTCGCCTCCAAGGCGATTGAAGAGAGTCTGGGCGAAGGCACGACCGCGCTCTTCTTGCAAGGGTGCGGCGGCGACATCAACCCCATCGACTACAAAGACGTCGATCACCCGCGCAGCGCTGAGCCGCTGGGCAATTTGCTGGGGCTGAGCACGTTGCGAGCGCTGCGAAAAATCGCCTGCCGCGACGACGATCGCCTGAGCATCGTCAACGAAACCATCGAGTTGCCGAGAGGAGACCGGGGCGAACGCATCATCGCGCTGGAGGGTGAACAAAAGCGGCTGCTGGGTTCGTTGACCGGAACCAGTTTGAATCTCAAGACGTTTTTGCCGCTGGTGGTCAAATACAATTTGTCGAGCGAGTTTCCCTCGTACTATTCGCATCGCTATCTGCACGAAAAGACCCAGGGCCGCGACGATCTGGCGCATCTCGACGCCGAGAACCGCCGCAACATTCAGCAATACATCCGCAACATTCACGTCATGGAAGAACTGACGCGCGTGCAAACCAACCTCGCTCTGCTGCGCAAGCACCAGGCCGAGATGATCGAGGCCGGCAAACGCACGGTGGCCGTTGAGTTGCTGGCTCTGCGCATCGGCGATTTCGTTTTGACCACGTTTCCCGGCGAGTTGACGGTGCGCATCGGACTGAACATCAAGCAACACGCTCCGCACCCGCATACGTTTGTGGCCGGTTACACCAACGGCTACATTTTCTACGCGCCCACCGCGGAACAGCTTTTGAACGTCGGCGGCGCGCAGGAAGACAGCGATTGCATCTTGGCCCCCGAGTGGCAGAAAATCTATGAAGGCCAGGTGGCGAAGATGTTGAAGAAACTATAGGCCGGATTATTGATCGGCCCGTAGCAGACTTCGTAAGAAGTCTGGCCGTCGCCGTGGAATATGGCCAGAACTCTCACGAGTTCTGCTACGCCGAGTTGGGCCGCCCAGGCGAGGGCCGATGAATCATCCGGGGTGGAGTCGGCCAGGGAATGAACTGCCTCAACGGCCGTCGCCGCCATTCTGCGGAAGTAATTGGCCCGCATCGGCCAGCGCGACATGCGCGATTTTTTTCCAGGGCAGGATGTGCATGACTCCGTCAGCGAGAGCGTAACAATTGGCCGTTTCTCGTTCTGGGTCGTAGGCGACATTCTCCGGGTGCCGAATGACGACGCGCTGCCCGCTATCCATCACGACGAGAAACGGTCGAAAAGGAGCCGCCTTCAGCAATTGCACCACTTCAAACCACATGGATTATCTCCGCTCACTCTTTTTCCGCGCTACTAATAACTCTGGTTCATCTTACGTCGTCGCGAAGCAGTATTCCAGTCAAATGGCGTTAGCGCGGTTGCGTTCAGGCCACGCCAGACGCATCTTCCTCGTGCATCCAGCGTTTCAACAGCGGCGCCAGCATGAAGCAGATCAGCGCGGAAAGCGCCGCGGCGATGGCGATTTGGCCGAAGACGTTGCCGTAAATGGCCACGGTTTCGATCGGCGGCGGCAAATGCCCCGCGCTGCCCGCCGGCGAATCGACCCGCGTGAACTGCGCGATGATCGCCGCCAGAAACTGCGAAAAGGCGGTGGCCAAAAACCAGCTTCCCATGACGGTCGCCACCAGGTGCTTGGGCGAGAGTTTGGTGACCATCGCCAAGCCCACCGGCGAAAGACACAACTCGCCCATCGTTTGCAAGAGATAGGCCAACAAGAGCCAGCCCATGTTGACCATGCCGCGCGCGTCGGCCTGGCGCGCGCCGTACCACAGGCTCGCGAAGCCCAGCCCCAAGAGCAGCAGCCCCAAGGCGAACTTGACCGGCGTGCTCGGCTCAAGCCCATAAGCGCCGAGCAAGCCCCACAACGCCGTGAAGGCCAGCCCTAGGACGATGATGTAAACGGGATTTACCGATTGCAACAGGCTGGCCGGCACCTCATCGGCCCGCTCCGCCAGGCGCATGCCTTCGTTGTCGCGGGCGACACGCCAAGAAATCACGAGCGGCCGCTCTTCGTCGGCGGAGTCTTTTTTGGCCGGTTCATTGGCTTGCCCCCCGGCCGCGGCCGTGTGTTGCTGGCGCAAGCGGTCCAATTGGTCGATGGTGAAGAGTGCTTCGCCGTTGCTGTAACCCAACTGCTCCTCGGTCGGCTCCAACTCGATGGTTCGCCCGATATCGTCGACGCCGATGCGTCGCGCGTCGCCCGACTCAAAGACACGATCGACGTTGCGGTCGGCGAAGAGGTTCACGGAACTGCCGGCCTGCTCAAAGAAGGCGAAAAACAGCATCACAAAAAAGGTCAGCACCAGCACGACGTACATTCGCTGCCGCGGGATGCGATCGAGCCGGATGGTTTCGATCACCAAATAGACGGCCGCGACCAGGCCGGCGAGCACCAGCACCAGGCCCGCCGGTTTGCTCGACTCGCGCGCCACTTCGGCCAGCCCCGCGCCTAGCGAGCCGCCGTGTTGTTCGATCTGCCGGATGACGCTGTCGGGAATGACCACCAGGGCCTGGCCGTCCGCGCGGAGCGGCGCGAAGCCCGAAACCAGCAAGGCGAAGACGGGAATGGACAAGGCCGTGCCAACGATCACGCTCGACCAGATGAGGAGCTGCCGCGGTCGGAACAGGCCGTGGGAGGCGGCCTCGCCCGGCGGAGCGCCGGCGTCTTTCGGCAGACCGCCGCGCGAAATGGCCACGACCGCCACCACGGCGGCCGCCAGCAGCGAGATGCCGACAAAGACATTGACGCCGATCAGGATTGGGTTTTGGGGGTGATAATAAAACAAGCCTCCTGCCGCGGCAACGGCCCCGGCCAGAATAAGCAGTTGGGCGATTAGGCTGGGCAGGACAAACACGGCCAGACCGGTGACCATGCCGATGGTCGCCAGACCGAAGCCGTAGTTCCAGCCGTAGGTTTCGCCGATGTAGCCGCACAAGAGCGGCGACATGGCCGCGCCCAGGTTGATGCCCATGTAAAAGATGGTGAACCCGCCGTCGCGTTTGCCGCTGTGGTCCGGATAGAGCGAACCGACGATGGTGGAGATGTTGGGCTTGAAAAAGCCGTTGCCAACAACCAGCAGCGCCAGGCCGGCGAAGAAGGCCGCGGTGTGTTGGATGGTGAGCATCAGTTGACCCAGCGCCATGAGCGTGGCGCCCATGACCACGGCCCGCCGCGCGCCGAGCAGTTTGTCGGCCAGCATGCCGCCAAAAAACGGCGTCATGTAAACCAGCGAGGTATAGGCCCCGTAGACGGTGATGGCGGCGCCGTCGCCGTAGCGCAAAAACCCCTTGGTCATGTAAAAGACCAACAAGGCCCGCATGCCGTAATAAGAAAACCGCTCCCACATCTCGGCGAAGAAGAGCGTATAAAGGCCGGCGGGGTGGCCAAAGAGGGTTTCGCGTTGCGGCTCGGTGTTCGACATGCGGCGTCTCCGTAAAAGACGGGATTGTAACCGATTTTTCGCTCTCTGCCGATTCTTTTGTCGATCTTTTCGCGCGCGGTCGTGATTTGGAGCGCGGATCGTCAGGCGCAAAAACAAACGGGCGCTCCCGTTTGAGAACGAGAACGCCCGTCATGCGCTCGGAGAACGACCGCGAATCGAACCGCTTAGCGGCCTGGACGCATCGCGGGAACGACGCGCTTCTGCACGTCGGTTTCCAGCACGCCAAAGGCTTGCTCATGACGCTGCACGGTGAGTTGCAACGCATGCAACATGCGCTTGGCCGTGTAAAAGTTGGTCACGATCCGCTGATTGACGATCACCGGCTCGGTCGGCACGCCAAACGGCTGCGGATTCAGACCAAAGTCGATAATCAATTCTTCGGGCGTGCCGGTCACGCGGCAGAAGTTGGCGTACATCGCCGTCAACTTGGAATCGTCCACGCGCACGCCTTGCACCGCCTGCGCCTGCGGTTGCTGCGCGCGGGCGGCATCGCCACCGGTGGCTTCGGCTGGTGTTTTTTCTTCGGACTTGTCAGTTGCACTCGACACAGAAGGCTCCTTTGATTTTGCCATGCTTTACTTTTCTCCAGGCCCGCCGCCCCCCTGAGCGGCTTACAGGGCTTTCTCATTCTATACCACAGAAATACCAATCGCACGAGGAATCGCGGTATTTCAAACGCGAAATAGCCCATCACCCGTCGCGGCCTCGTTGATTTTGACGATTACACGATTTGGGAAGATAATCCTCAGTGCCCGGCCGCACTATTCTCCTTTTGCTTGCGGCAAGTATCGACGACGTTGCGTATCCGATCGAAGACCTCATCGGTGGTGCCGCGGCCGTTGATGACGTGCAGCAGCCCCCGATCGCGATAGTAATGCAACAGCGGCCGGGTCGTCTTCCAATATCCCTTCAGCCGTTCGGCCAGCACGGCCGGTTGGTCGTCGTTGCGGCCCCGGCCCGCCAGCCGCCGAATCACTTCGGCATCGTCCACGTTCAATTCCAAGGCCACATCCAGCGGCAGGCCCACCCGGGCCAGCATTTGATCCAGCCCGCGCGCCTGGGCCAGCGTCCGCGGAAAACCGTCAAACAAAGCGCCCTTGTCGCAATCGCCGACGCGCAGCCGCTCATCCATCAGTTTTAGGATGACGTCATCGGGAACGAGCTGACCGGCGTCCATATAGGGCGCGGCCAAGCGGCCGGCTTCGGTCTGGTCGCTCACCGCCTGCCGCAACATGTCGCCGGTGGAAAGGTGCGGAATGCCCAGATAGTCCAACAGCCGCGCTGACTGAGTGCCCTTGCCGGCTCCCGGAGGACCAATAAATATCACACGCATCGAGCACCGCTGTAGAAGGCAGAAGGCAGAAGGTAAAAGGCGAAAAAAAGGGCGATCCGGCGCGCAGAAGCTTAAAATCCTTTCTTCCTTCCGCCTTTCGCCTTCCGCCTTTACTTCACTCCAGCAGACCCTTGTAGTTTCGCATCACCAGGTGGCTGTCGATCTTCTGCACCAGATCGAAGGCCACGCTCACGGCGATGAGCAACCCAGTGCCGCCATAAAAGCTAGCCAGATTGTATTCGATGGCGGCCGATTGCGAAACCAGCGTCGGCATGATGGCCACCAAGGCCAGAAAGCCGGCGCCCACGTAGGTGATGCGCACCATGACCTTTTCCAGATAGTCGGCCGTGCGCTTGCCGGGACGATAACCGGGAATGAAAGAACCGAAGTTCTTCAGGTTCTCCGACATGTCCTTGGGGTTGAAGGTGATGGCCGTCCAGAAATAGCAGAAGAAATAAATCAAAATCACGTAAAACACATTATGAAAGTAGCTTGTGGGGTTCATAATGGAAGTGCGCGCCTCGGTGAAAAACTCGGCTACGCGACCACTCGTGATTCTGGACAGCAAATCAAAGCCGACGCCCGGAAACATCAACAAGCTGCTGGCGAAAATGATCGGCATCACGCCGGCCTGATTCACACGCAAAGGCAGATATTGCCGCGTGCCGCCGCCGAACACGCGCCGGCCGCGCACGTGCTTGGCGCTTTGCATCGGAATTCGGCGCTGCCCTTGCGTGATGTACACCACGCCAAAGACCACGGCCACGAACAGCGTCGCCAACACGATCAGCTTGGCCACGCCCATTTCGCCCGGCCCCGCGTCCAACACCAATTCGCCCTTGAAAATGGGGCGCAACAGGTCCATGCCCGCCTTGGGCATGCGCGCCAAAATGCCGGCCATAATCAACAAGCTGATGCCGTTGCCGATGCCGAATTCGTCAATCTGCTCGCCCAGCCACATTAAAAAGATAGTGCCGGCGGTCATCGTCATGACGGAAACGACGGTCCAAGAAACTTGCAACGAGCCGTTTTCGTTCAAGTAGGCCTGGTCGATCATGCCGCTGGTGACCAAAAAACCGAGGTAAAACCAGCTCTGGAAAAGACACAGTATAACAGTGGCATAACGTGTGTACTCGTTGATCTTTTTCCGTCCGCTTTCACCTTCTTTCTGGAGCTCCTCCAACGGTTTCCAAACACTGCCCAAAAGCTGAAAAATAATGGACGCGGAAATGTAGGGCATGATGCCCAGACCGAAAATCGTCGCTTCATCCAGCCGCGAAGCGCTGAACGTGGCCACGCTCTTGAGCACATCGGCGATACCGCCGGTATCTGAAAACAGACCCGACTTCGACTGATCCACGATCGGCAACGGAATCCAGAAGCCGACACGGTAGATCGCCAACAAACCCAGCGTCAGGAAAATCTTCCGCCGCAGTTCTGGAATTGTGAAGACGACACGTATTTTTTCCCACATGTTGTTCGGTCCTCCGCGGCCTTTTTCTTGTCCGCTTGCCTCCTTGTCTGCTGACGATGCGAGGTGGAAACAAGGGGCTAAGCAACGCCCAACTAAGACTTTTTCGCCCTCTTCTTGCCCTTCTCCACCGGCGCTTTCGGCGGCAGCACGACGGCTTCGCCCCCGGCCGCCTGAATTTTCTCTAAGGCGGATTTGCTAAAGCGGTGCGCGGAAATCTTCAGCTTCTTCTTCAGCTCGCCGTCGCCGAGGATTTTCAGCACGTCATAGCGACCTTTCAACTTACCGCTGCCGCGCAGCGCTTCAATCGTCACTTCGGCGCCGCCGTCGAACCAGGCCTCCAACTGGCCGACGTTGACGGCTTTGACCGTCAACGCCCACTGGTTGTTAAAGCCACGCTTAGGCACACGGCGCACCAGCGGCATCTGGCCGCCCTCAAACGCCGGGTGAGCGGTCCAACCGGCCAACTGGCCCTGGCCCTTGTGCCCGCGTCCGGCCGTTTTGCCGCGGCCCGAACCGACGCCGCGCCCAATGCGCAGCCGCTTGCGATGCTTTTTAATACCGCGATGAACGTCGCTCAAATTCATTAGAGTGTCACTCCCCGTAAGCGCTCGATTTCTTGTTTTTCTCGCAGGCTGGCCAAAGCCTTGATCGTGGCCTTCACCAGGTTGGCAGGGTTGGTCGAGCCGAAGCTCTTGGTCAGAATATCATGAATGCCGGCCGCCTCGCAGACCGCGCGGACGCTCGCCCCCGCCTTGACGCCGGTACCCGGCGCGGCCGGCACGAGCACCACATGGGCCGCGCCAAACTGGCCGTAGACCGTATGCGGAATAGTTGGGCCGGCCAGGGAGACCTCCGTCATGTTTCGTGTGCCATCCTTGACGGCCTTTTCCACCGCGGGCGGCACTTCATTGGCCTTGCCGTGGCCCCAGCCGACTTTGCCGCGGCCGTTGCCCACGACGACCATGGCCGAGAAGCTGAAGCGGCGACCGCCTTTGACCACGGCGGCGCAACGCCGTATTTTCACGACTTTGTCGATAAGCTCGCCACGCTGGCTGGTTGTTGCTGTTGACATCTGGTAAAGTCCTATAAACTAAGCCCTGCTTCACGGGCGGCGTCAGCCAACGCGGCGATGCGCCCATGATACTTATACTCGCGACGATCAAACGCGACCGCCTTGATACCGGCCGCCAAAGCGCGCTCGGCCAAGGTGCGGCCGACCGCCTGCGCCGCCGCCTTGTTGCCGCCATAATTGCCGGCCAATTCTTTGTCGCGCGTGCTGGCGAATACGAGCGTGCGACCGCCTTCGTCGTCAATGATTTGCGCGTACATGTGCTTGTGGCTGCGAAAGACGCTCAAACGCGGCCGCGTCGAATCGCGCTTAATGCGGTTCCGCACGCGAAAGCCGCGGCGCTTGCGCTGATGGGCGATGGTTCGTTCGTGATTCATGTCTTCTTCCGCCTTCCCTTTTCTCCCTCTCGCTCCGGGAGAGGCTGCGTAAGGCCCTTTAGCCTTGGTATTACTTCGTCATTGCCTTGCCGGCCTTGCGCCGTACTTGCTCGCCATCGTAACGAATGCCTTTGCCTTTATACGGCTCCGGCTTGCGAACCGAGCGCACCTCCGCGGCGAATTGCCCGACCAGCTGCTTGTCGGTGCCCTTGACCAAAATATGGGTTTGATCGGGACACGTCACCTTGAGCGCGGCGGGAATTGGCAGGTGAATCTCGTTCGCGAAACCGACGCGAAGCTGCAGGGTCGTCCCCTGTACGGCCGCCAAATAACCGACGCCGACAATTTCCAGCTTCTTCTCGTAACCCTCGGTTACGCCCTTCATCATGTTCTGGATCAAGGCGCGGCTGAGGCCATGCAAGGCACGCGCCGAGCGCGAGTCGCCCTCGCGGTCTACATTGACCAGTTTGGCCGCATCGTCGACGGCAACGCTTACCTCGCGGCGAAAGCCCCACTCGAGCTTGCCGAGCGGACCCTCCACCGCGATGCGATTGCCATTCACGGCGACCTTAACGCCATTGGGAATTGAAACGGGCTTTTTTCCGATACGTGACATTAGCTTATAGGGCCTAGAGTCCTAAGCCCTTCCTTTTCTTACCACAACTCACAAAGCACTTCGCCGCCGAGGTGTCGCTGCCGCGCTTCGCGATCGCTCACCACGCCGCGGCTGGTGCTGATGATGGAAATACCCAGGCCGTTGAGCACCGGACGCAGGCCGTCGGCCCCGCTGTAAATGCGGCGGCCCGGCTTGCTGACCCGCTTGATATGGCGGATCACGCGCTCTCCGTTGGGTCCGTATTTCAAATGAATGCGCAATTGCGGACTAGGCCGGGCTTCCACTTCTTCAAAGTCCCAAATGTAGCCTTCGCGCTTGAGCACTTCGGCCAGGCCGCGTTTGACTTTCGACAACGGCATTTCCACACTGGGCCGCTCGACACGCACCGCATTACGAATGCGGGTCAACATGTCGGCGATCGGGTCGGTCATCATCGTTCGGTTTTCCCTTTACCAGCTCGCCTTTTTCATACCCGGTATCATGCCGTTGTCCGCCAGCTTGCGCAGACAGATTCGGCAAATACGAAATTTGCGGTAAACGGCCCGCGGCCGGCCGCAAAGCTTGCAGCGCGACTCACGCCGCGTCGAGAACTTCGGTTCCCGGCTCGCTTTGGCTATTTTTGATTTACTGGCCATGAGCCTTTCCTTTTGCGGTTTTAACTTCTTCCACTTTGAACGGCAGCCCGAGGCCACGCAGCAGTTCGCGCGCTTCGTCGTTGCTATCGGTCGAAGTCACAAACGTGACGTTCATTCCTTGCACACGGCTGTATTTGTCGGGATTGATCTCAGGAAAGACCAATTGCTCGGACAGCCCCAGGCTGTAGTTGCCGTGGCCGTCGAAGGCGGTGGGGCTCAAGCCGCGGAAGTCACGCACGCGCGGCAAAGCGATCGCAATCAAGCGGTCCATGAATTCGTACATCCGGGCGCCGCGAAGCGTCACCTTGACACCGATCTCCATTCCCTCTCGCAGCTTGAAATTGGCGATCGACTTGCGGCTGCGCGTAATCGACGGCCTTTGGCCCGCGATCAGCGTCAAGGCGCTGACCGCTTCCTCCAAATGTTTCTTCTCGGTGATGGCGCTACCCACCCCCATGTTGATCACTATTTTTTGCAGGCGCGGCAACGACAGGCGGTTATCGCGACCCAGCCGCTCCTTGAGCGAGGGTAAAACCTGTTGTTGATAGCGTTCTAGTAAACGTGGTGGCATGTTTCTTGGCGGTGGGCGTGGCCCGTCCTATCTTGGCTTTCTCTCGGCGGGCAATGCCCGCCCTTCCTACTTTTTCGTTGCTGCGACTCTCTTACGGGCCGGCCCCAACGCCCCGATGCCGCTGCCGCATTTACGGCAGACGCGCTCTTTGGCGCCATCGGCGGCAACGCGGCTTCCGGTGCGCGTCGGCCGATTGCACGACGAACACACCAGCAGCACGTTGGATATCTGCACCGGCATTTCCTTGGACAAACGACCGCCCTGCGGGTTCCGCTGGCTGCGGCGAACGTGCTTGTAGACACGGTTCACACCCTCGACCACAAGCTTACCTGTATCGCGGTCGATCGACAGCACCTTGCCGCGCACGCCGCTGTCGTCGCCGCGAATCACCAGCACGGTGTCTCCGGTTCGAATATGCATCACACGACCTCCGACGCCAGGCTGACAATTTTCATGAAATTCTTCTCTCGCAACTCGCGAGCGACCGCGCCGAAAATGCGCGTGCCGCGAGGATTGCCGTCGTTGTCCACCAGCACCAAGGCGTTGGTGTCAAACCGCACGTAGCTGCCGTCGTTGCGGCGCGTCGGCTGCTTGCAGCGCACGATCACTCCCCGCACGATCGACTTCTTCTTAATCTCGCTGCCGGGAATCACCGTCTTCACGCTGCATATAATGACGTCGCCCAAGCTGGCCGTGCGGCGGCGGCTGCCGCCCAGCACCTTAATGCACATGACCTCCTTGGCGCCGGTATTGTCCGCCACGGTCAATCTGGTTTGCATTTGAATCATGATTGACCCCCTTCATTGTCGGAGTCGCTGTGGCTTGAGCCGCTATGGCTTTCGGGCGATGCCGCTTCACCGGCGGCGGACTCGGCCGATTCCGCGTGGCTCGGCGCCGCGGCGGCGATGATGGTCGCCGCGCTGTCCGCCTTGCGTCGGCTGGCGGCTCTCAGCGCGGCCACGTCCACAACCTGGCTCTTCTTCACCACGCGCACCAAGCTCCAGCGCTTGAGCTTTGACTTGGGCGCGCATTCGATGATTTCCACGGTATCGCCGGCGTGTGATTCTTCCTTTTCGTCGTGGACGTGACAAACCGTGCGGCGGCTCAGGTACTTGCCGTACTTCTTATGCTGCACCAAGCGCGGAATCTCCACCCGCCGGCTCTTGGCCGCTTTATCGCTGGTGACGACTCCCACCTCAACTCGTTTTGGCATTAGAGCGCCCCTTTCCGACTGCGCTCGGTCTGAATCGTCTTGATGCGCGCCACCATTCGTCGCTGCTTGCGCACCTCGCTCGGCGCATCGAGCCGCTCGGTTTGCGACCGGATGCGCAACCGGAAAAGGTTCTCCGCCGTTTCGCTTAACGTAAGCTGCAATTGCTCGTCACTCATTTCTCGTAGTTCAGATGCTTTGGTCATTACTCATCTTCCTACATCGTTCTTCTTTTGATAAATCTCACACGCACGGGCATCTTGTGGGCGAGGCGGCGGAAACAAATTCGCGCGGCCTCTTCCGATACACCCGAAATTTCGTATAGCACGGTGCCCGGCTTCACCACGGCGGCCCAAAACTCCGGTTCGCCTTTGCCCTTGCCCATGCGGGTTTCCAGCGGAATGGAGGTAATCGGTTTGTGTGGAAAAACGCGGATGTACAGCCGCCCCTCCGTGCGCAGGTATTGCTGCGCGCTGATACGGCCGGCTTCGATGGTGTTGGCGCTGATCCATCCCGCCTGTACGGCTTGCAGACCAAAGTCGCCATGTACGACGCGGTTGCCGCGCGTCGCGTCACCTCTTATACGTCCTCTTTGGCTTTTTCGGTGCTTGACCCTCTTGGGCATCAGCGCCATGGATTTCGTCCTCTTGATACATGCCTTGGTTAATCCAGACCTGCACGCCAATGTGGCCCTGCGCGGTCTTGGCTTCGGTAAACCCGTAGTCGATTTTCGCCCGCAACGTGGAAAGCGGCATCGCCCCGGCGATCTGCTTCTCCCGACGAGCCATCTCGGAACCGCCCAGGCGGCCCGCGAGCTGAATCTTGATTCCTTTAGCCCCGGCTTCCATCGTCTGCTCGATCGACCGCTTCATCGTGCGGCGGAAGCTGGACCGTTTGGCAAGCTGCTCCGCGATGTCTTCGGCCACAAGCTGCGCCTGAATTTCCGGACGGCTGATCTCTTCAATTTTGATGTTGATGCGCCGGCCCACCAGGTCTTGCATTTGCGCCTGCAGCTTTTCGACCTTCTCACCTTTGCGGCCGATGATGATGCCGGGTCGCGCCGAGTGTAGCACCACTTTCACTTCGTCGCGCGTCCGCTCGATGTCAATGCGCGGTATGCCCGCGTAACCAAACTCCTTTTGCCATACCTTGATGAAGTTGCGCAGCTTGAAGTCTTCCAGCAACAGGTCGCTGAACTCTTGCTTGGAGGCGTACCAGCGGCTCTTCCAGCCCATCATGATGCCGGTGCGAAAGCCTGTAGGATGTACTTTTTGGCCCATTTGGGGGTTCAGGGTTCAGAGGTTAAGTTTCAGTGTACTGGGTGGGGGTACTGGGTCAGGGTTCAGCGGCGCCGAGCGATCCAGTTTTACAAATCATCCAGAGCCACGCGGATATGGCTCATACGCTTCTTAATCATGAACGCCATTCCGCGGGCACGCGGCCGAATGCGTTTGAACATCGGCCCCCCGTCGATGCGCACGTCCACCACAATCAAATTCTGCAAGTTATGTGCGCGGCGGTCTTCCGCGTTGCCCAGCGCGCTCTTCAGCACCTTTTCCAGTAGGCGCGCTCCCCGCTGCGGCTGATAACGTAATATGTCCAGCGCTTCGTCGGCGTATTTGCCGCGAATCAGGTCGGCCAACGGACGCACCTTGCGGGCGCTAATACGGGCGAATCGGTGTGAAGCTTCGTATGCCATTTTTATTGTCAGTTGTCAGTCGCCAGTAGCCAGTAGCCAGTAGCCAGTTATCAATTGCGTCCGTGAAAGACGCGCAATTGAACCCTGACCACCATTACTTCTTCTGTCCCTTGCCGCCGTGTCCGCGGAAAGTTCGCGTGGGGGCGAACTCACCGAGTTTGTGCCCCACCATGTCTTCCGTCACAAACACCTTCAAGTGCTGTTTACCGTTGTGGACCATAAAAGTATGCCCAACAAATTCGGGCACAATGGTGCAGGCACGTGCCCAAGTTTTGATCGGCAGCTTGTCGCCGATGTCGTTCAGTCGTTGCACCTTCATAAACAACTTGGGGTTGATGAAGGGGCCTTTTTTTAGTGAGCGTCCCATTGAAATCCGGTCTTAGGTCTTAGGCCTCATACTTTAAGTTGTCCGTATCTGCGTGAACGGCGGCGACGAACAATCGCCGCGTTCGAGGGCTTGCGGCGGTTTCGAGTGCGGCCGCCCTTGGCCAACTTACCCGTCGGACTAACCGGGTGACGTCCACCCTTGGTCCTGCCCTCGCCGCCGCCGTGCGGGTGGTCGATGGGGTTCATGCAGGTGCCGCGCACATGCGGTCGCCGACCCAACCAACGCTTACGTCCGGCCTTGCCCAGCACAATGTTCATGTGGTCCGAATTGCCGGTAACGCCAATGGTGGCGCGGCAACTTGCCGGCACGCGGCGAATCTCACCGCTAGGCAACGTGATCTGCGCCCAGTTGGCGTCTCTCGCGGCCAACACAGCCGCCGTGCCCGCCGAACGACAGAGCACGCCGCCACGGCCTGGTTGCAGTTCGATATTGTGAATGTTCATGCCCAAGGGAATGTTTTTCAGCGGCAGGCAGTTACCCACGGCGGGCGGAGACTCAGGTCCGCTCATCACTTCGGCGCCTTCCTTCAAACCATTGGGCGCGATGATGTAGCGCTTCTCGCCATCCACATAGTGCAACAACGCGATGCGAGCGCTACGGTTGGGGTCGTACTCGATGGAGTGAACGCGCGCCGGCACGCCGTCTTTATTGCGGCGGAAGTCAATCAGGCGGTATTGCCGCTTATGACCGCCGCCGCGGTGACGGGCGGTAATGACGCCCTGGTTGTTGCGACCGCCCCTGCGCCGCTTAGGTACGAGCAAAGTCTTTTCCGGCTTGACGCCAGGCGTCAACTCGGCAAAATCACTCACGCTCGCCCCGCGGCGGCCCGGCGTTGTCGGTTTATATCGTCGGATTCCCATGTCGTATCACGTACCTTTTAGAAGAAGTCGATGCGGTGCTCGGAATTGAGCTTCACGATGGCCTTCTTCCAGTCTTTGGTGTGCGCGCTGCGAAACCTCGTGCGGCGCGGCTTGCCCTTACGATTGATCGTGCGGACGTGAACTACCTTGACGTTAAAGAGCGACTCCACCGCGTGGCGAATGTCGTCTTTGTTGGCCAGTTTATTCACCTCGAACGAATACGCGTTGTAGCGCGTCGAGCGATGCATCCCCTTTTCGGTCACCAGCGGTCGCAAAATGACCTGGTGCGGCTCAAGCCTGAATCGGTCGGCCACTTCCGGGGCGGCCTGGTCGCCGGTTGATTGAGTTACGTCGGCGCTCATGGACGGGCCTCACTTTCCTGGTTCTGCGCGGGAGCCGCTCGCCCACCCGCTTCGGCACGCTCGCGAATGGCATCGAGAGCCGCTTTTGTTACAAGCAACTTTCGTGGTGCGAGCACCACCAAGGCGTTCAACTCCGAAACTGGCGAAATCGACACCCGATCGATGTTGCGGGCGCTTTTATAAACATTGGCGTCGTAGCCGGCAGTGGCTACCAGCAAGCTGGCGCCATGACACTTCAACGCCTTCAAAATGCCGGCCATCTCCTTCGTCTTGGGGGCCGAGAAAGCGAGATCGTCAATCACCAACAACTCATTGTCGCGAATCTTGCTGGCCAGCGCCATGCGAGTCGCCGTTTGCAGCGCCTTGCGCGGCAACCGATACGACCAGTCGCGCGGCCGCTTGGCGAAGATGTGGCCGCCGCCGCGGCGGACGCCGCTACGGCGGGAGCCTGCTCGGGCGTTGCCCGTGCCCTTCTGGCGATACATCTTTTTCGTTGTTCCAGCCACTTCGCCGCGACTCTTGGTTTTAGCCGTGCCAAGCCGCTGATTGGCCTGGTACATGACCACCACGTCGTGCAGCAACTGCTTATTGATGTGTGGCGCAAGCACGGCGGGGTCGATTTCGTAGCTGCCGACCTGCTCGCCGTTGCGATTGTAAATTGGTAAGTTTGCCATGATTGCTGAACCCGCCGCGACTCTCGTTGCCT
>DASVGM010000443.1:0-4150 GCA_036379555.1 Pirellulales bacterium
TCCGGGCTGTCCTGCACGACAAATTCAAACTGCCGGCTTTCGGTGGCGCGAGTTACCGCGGGCGTTTCCCAGCGGAATGCCTTGAAGGGCACGTCCGCTAGCAGTTCGTTGAACCAGTCGCGAAAATCCGCGTCGTTTCGCCATGCATCCACAACGGCGCGAAAGCTCACGGGCATCGCATCGAACTCGACGCGGTAATGCAGTCCGTCGTACTCGCCAAGTCGCTCACATTGAAAAGTACACTTCATTGGAAACACTTCGCGTCGGGTCACCGAAATCGAGAACGGGGACGGAAAGCTATCAAGTTGGAACGACACCCATAGTTTAGCCGAGGTTTCAAGGGGCATCAACCAAGTACGCGCCGCGGCAGCGTCGCCCGAAGCGGCCGAACGGAACAGACGGTGTCAAACCAGGATTGCATGCCAGTCAGCGGCGCGGGCTGGATGGGCAGAATGCCGTTGATGTTCACGCCACCGCCCGGCCCGCCGCGCTGGGCGTCCCACCAGAGCGATTCCGCCAGGTCGCGGTCTTCGGGCAGCAACGCCGCGTCAAAGGCGAGACCGGCGGGACGCTCGCCACGCGTCGCCGTCGCGGCGCGGCCGCCGAAACGCTGCCCCAAACTGTTGCTCACCGCCAGCACGCGCGGATGAATCCCTTCCGTGACAAACGCCCTCACACGCGCCGCGCCGATCGCTTCGCCCGTCGCTCGATACGGCCCGGCGGTCGGGCGATACGTGGTCAGCTCGACAAGGTCGCCCGTGCGAATGCCCAGCCTGGCCGCAGTAGCCGTGTTGATCCAGACGGGGTTGTCGTGAACGATTTCGCTGAGATATTTTTGCGGCGCGGTGCGGGCCTGCGTATGAACATTCCATTTGAACGTGACCAGCACGAAACGATCGTCCGGCAAGTTCTCGTGCGACGGAATCGGCACATAGCGCGGCAGGCCGTCGTCGGTCAGTCCGATCTTGGCCGCTTGCTCAACGACGGCCGCGCTCAAAATCTCAAACTTGCGCGAAGGCGTCTTAAAACCGCGTCTGGCGCATCCTTGTACCATAATACCGATCGCCTCGCGTTTTCCGTTTTCGTCGGGGCGGTAAATCACGCCTGTTCGCGCGTCGGTTCGCGAACCCGCCAGATCGCTCTGTGACAATCGTCGCCGGAACGAACCGCGGCTTTGCGGGCGATCGTGATCGCACCAGACGCCGTGCGTGCGCAGATACGAAAAGCCGTCGGCGCAGTCGCCTGGCGGCACATGCCGGCATTGGTGCCGCACGTACTCGGCGTGGTCGGCGAACTGAAAATACTTGGCGACCGGCGGCCCCAAACGCTTGCCAAGTTCGATCAACACGTCGGCGAAGCTGACGCACTCGCCGGGCGGCGGCGTCAGCGGTTGCCGTAAGGATATATAGGGACGGAAGTCGTAGCTGTTGCGCGTGTCGAGTCCCCAACGCTCCAGGTACGTGGCGTCGGGCAAGATCAGGTCGGCGTAGTGCGCCGTTTCTGAATAAACCACGTCGGAACACACGTGAAACGGCAATAGTTCCTCGTCGCGCAGCACGTCGACCGTCAGGCTGCGTCCTTCGGGCCAGGTGGTTGGCGAGCCGAGCGTATAGCTGAAATAGACCCGCAGCCGCGCCCGGCCCGTGCGCAAATAATCGTACACCAGTTCGCCCACTCGCATCTTTTGCCAAAGGTTCGCCAAGGGGAATTCGGGCGGATCTTCCAAGTCGGTGCGTATTTTGGGTTTGCCGGGAAGCGGCGACGGCGGCGGATAAAGGGCCGGATCGACGCGTTCGCTTTCGCCGTAGCAATAGCCGCCGCGCCCGCCGATGCCGCCGGCGAGGGCGTTGAGCAGAATCACCGCGCGATCGTTGTTGAGTCCGTTATAATGTGCGTGGCTGCCGCGATTGGTAAACGCGGCGCAGTGCGGCCGGCAGCGCGCGAACTCCAGCGCCACTCGTTCGATATCGGCCGCCGCCAGACCGCTCTTCTCGGCCGCCCAATCAGGCGTGTAGGGCCGCAAGAACTCGCGCAGCCGCTCAGCCGGGTAATTCGTCCATTCGTCGATGAACCGCCGGTCGTATTCGCCCGCCGCCATCATCGTGTGCGCCATCGCCAGGGCGACCGCGCCTTCGGTGCCGGGAAAAGGGGCGAACCATTCATCGCTGCGGCCGGCGGTGTTGGAGAGCCGCACGTCAAACGTCACTAGCTTGGCGCCGTGGTCGAACCGGCCGCGAATCACACGCTTGAGGAAATGAATATGGCCTTGATGCGCCTCATAAAAATTGGAGCCAAAGTTCAAGAGATACTTCGTTTCGGCGGCGTCGACGGTTTCCCAGTCGGTATCGCCGATGCTGGCGTAATTGGCCGCCCGCTTATTGAGCGAGCAGAGGGCGCGGTGATTGAGCACCACCGGCGAACCGATGGCGTTCATGAAACGGTCAATCACGTCGCTGATGCGCGAGCGGCCGTAATGGACGGCCACCTGTTCGGGCGTGCCCGACCGCAGGCAATTGGCGACATGATGCGCCATTTGCTCGTAAGCTTCGGCCCAGGAAATACGCCGCCACAGCCCCTCGCCGCGCCGGCCGACGCGCCGCAAAGGATAGAGCAGCCGCTCAGGGTAACCATTGATGGTCGCGCCCGACTGTCCTTTAGCGCAGATTGTGGCGCCGTTGTTCGGATCGGCAGGGTTGCCGGCCAGCTTGATGACGCGGCCGTCGAAAACATACCCCACGATGCCGCAGACCGTCGAACAATTCAGGCAAACACTGGTGACCTTTTGGGCCTGACGGTAATCGTGCGGCACTTTGGGGGTGCCGCGCTCGCCCGGCCGGCGCGCGGGCGTGCCGTCGCTCTCAGCCGCGACTGTTTCGCCCGGCTGCAACAAGATCAGTTCGCCCAGGCCGAGTGAGGCCAAAGCGGCGATGCCGCCGCGCAACACTTCGCGGCGATTCAGGCTGGACGAGCGAAACTCGCTCGATCGCGCGGTGTAATCATCCATCGCCTGGGGCCTCCCGCGGCAGCTCCGCCGGCAACTGTGCCCAAGTCGCGATTTCGTAAGAGCGCGGATCGTGATTGCGGCCCGCAGGAATTTTCCGGCTCAGTTCGGCTTGCAGACCGCGGTACAGCACCTGGGCCTGTGTGTTTTCCTCCGGCTTGAGAGCCATAAGCTCGGCTTGATGCGCGTCCTGAAAACGGGCGATCGGGCTGGCCGGGTCGTTCACGTCGCCAAACACGAGCGCGCCGCTAGGACACGTTTCGACGCAGGCCGGCTGCATGCCGACCTGCAAACGGTGTGAGCAGAAGTCGCACTTGTCGGCGATGTTGCGCCGCGGATCGACGTACACCGCCCCGTAAGGGCACGCTTCCTCACATTTGCCGTGGCCGCGGCAGGTATCGGTATCGATCCGCACGATGCCGTCCTCGCCACGGCGAATGGAATTGGTCGGGCAGGCTTTCAGGCAGGGCGCGTCGGCGCATTGCATGCAGACGACGGGCAAGAACGAGCGGCGCACATGCGGAAATTGCCCTTCGTCGTAATAATAGACCTTCGTGCGGAAGTTGCCCAACGGCACCTCGTTTTCGACCTTGCACGCCACCGAACAGGCATGGCAGCCGGTGCAGCGCTCCAGGTCGATCGCCATTAGGTAATGTGGGTCTGGCATAACGGCCATTATACCGAGCGACGGATGCCTTCCGCCACTGTTCAGTCGCGGAAGGTTCACGACGCCTCCCGCATCTCGCGGCCGCAATCCAGGCTTCAATGGGGCCGCGACCGTTGATGGCCGGACTCTGGCTCGCCAAGGTGTTTGTTGAAGATGCCCTCGGCTTGCCCGAGGGAGTTTTTACGTTGGCCGTCTACACCGGCGGCCTTCCCCAAACCCCCGATTTTCCGCCGCTTGGCCGCCATCGGCGGCCAAGCGGCGGAAAATCGGAGAAGGGGTTGGTGGCAAATTCCTCGTGTAGACGGCTAACGTGATTCTCCACCCGGCAAGCGGGTGGCATCAACGGTCCAACGCCGCCACGACGAAATGAAGTAACAACTGTCAACCCTTCATGTTGCGATTTGAGACGGTGTCAGTTCTGCTGCGCAGAGTGCGCCGCCAACGCGAGCGCGGGTGAATAATCCGGGCTCGGTAGCGCGCCG
>DASVGM010000444.1:0-2627 GCA_036379555.1 Pirellulales bacterium
CCTCACGCCAAGCGAGTCATTTACCCGCCCGGATCCGGCTATCGCTTGTCTCACTTGCTCGCCAGCAGAGCCTGACTCCGCCAGCGCCAGACGCCGGTCATTCTACCACGTAGAATTCGCTTTCAATTGCCAACCCATTTATTTGCCCGGCAAATGCCTTAAAAAACGCATCGTGGCCTTGCTATCCAGCCAAAATCCACCCACAAATTCTTCCGAGGAGGCCTGATTTTCAGGCAGGGCACGAAAAACAATATGAGCACCATTGTTCTTTATGACGACGCCATTCATCTTCCCGATGGCATCAACACGCTCGCGGCCTTTCGCGGTTGGCTTCGGTCGGACACCTTTCCAGACGCGGGGCGCATTTCGTATCTGTACGGCTAGGTGTGGGTTGACATGAGCAAGGAACAGCTTTTCACCCACAACCAGGTCAAACAAGAGTTCAATCTGGTCATCGGAGGGCTTGTAAAGCCGAGCTGCTTGGGCGTTATTTTCCCGACGGCGTGTTCGTGACCAATGACGACGCTGATCTGGCTTCGCAGCCTGATGGCACCTTCGCATCGCACAGCGGAGTTGAATCCAACCGCGTCCGCCTGGTCGAAGGCGAAAAGGAGGGCTATCTGGAGCTTACCGGTTCTCCCGACATGGTACTTGAGGTGGTCAGCGCCAGTTCCCTGGAGAAAGATACCCAGACGCTAAGTGAGCTTTATTGGCAAGCGCGTATCACGGAGTATTGGCTTGGCTGGTGGACGCTCGCCACGAACCGTTGTCGTTCAACATTTTGCGATGGCGGCCGGCGGGTTATGCCGCGGTGCGCCAGCAGTCCGGTTGGGTGAAATCAAAAGTGTTCGGGCGCGCGTTTCGTCTAACGAGCCAGCCCGCTGACGCCGGGAATCCAAATTATAGCTTGTCCATCCGCTTCTATTCGCAGCGGATTTGCTTCCCCGCCGCGGAGCGGCGCGCGGAGTGTAGCCGTGGGCGTTAGCCCGCGGTGGATCGTGGCCGACGCCGATTTGAGCCGCGGTAGCGGCGGCGGAGAATCGGCCCCATTCTCCGCCGCCGCTGCCGCGGCTACGACGAATCTCGCCTCATGTTTCCGCGGGCTGGCGCCCACGGCTACACTCCATTGGCCGCTCCGCGGCCGCGTTTCGCAACGCCTCGGCTTGAACGGCGCGTGTTCGAGTGCGAGTACGGCGCAGTTTCGCCGGAGGCGCGAAGCCACGAAAGGATTCACTTTGGTAGCCCCCAATGATGAGTTGCTGTACTTGCACGTCACCTTGGCTGGTGACGGGCCAGGAGGCCCATCCTCCGGTGGCACCGATTGTCTCATTCCTGTCCGTGTGCGGTATAAGGCCCGCAGGTCGAGATTCCAGTTCCCGGTGAACCAAGCCCATCCTACACGGCGACCGCTCTGCGGCAGCCAAGCGTTAAATTGAACAAGGTGTTAGCTTCCCGCTCGCGCGAAGTACTCATCGGAGGCCAGAATCGCCTCGGCAACCTGCTCCGACGACTGCCCGCTCTCAAGCGCCTGGACCCAATACGCCAACCCCGCCGGATCGGGGGCGCGGCCGAGGTAGTTCTCGTAGTCCTGACTCACCTGGTCCTGGTCCGCTTCCGGCGAGTAGACGAAAGCCTGGGCGAGAGCCGCGCGGCTCAGCCCGGCGGCGGCGGCCTGCCAACCGGCCAAGCCGGCCGCGTCCGGGGCGCGGCCGAGCACGTCGGCGTAAAGCCCGACTATGTAATCGCTATCGCTGGCATGCGTCAGTTGGTACTCCGGCGAGGTCAGAAACTCGATCGCTAATTCTTCCGTATTCGCGCCCGCGATTAGTTGATTTACAAAAAAGGCGCGGCCCGCCGGATCCGCGGCCCGATGCAGGAACCTGGCGTACAACTGATCGACCTCTCGCCCCAGGCTTTCCGGCGATTCCTCAAAATCGGTCGCCACTTGCAGGCGTGTTTCGCCGGCTTTCAGTAATGCCACCCAGCCTGCCAACCCCGGCGCGTCGGCGGTGCGGCCGAGCACGTCATGATAGAGAGCGCCAACGAAGGCCGCGTTGGGGCCGCTGGGCGTGTTGTTTACACCGATCGTGAAGTCCGTGGCGCTGTAGCCGGTGCCCGCCGCGCTGCGAACGGCGATCTTGCCGCTCGTCGCGCCCGGCGGCACGGTTACGGTCAACGACGTGTCAGAGTTGACGGTCACTTCGTTGGCGGCGACGGGAATTCCGTTGAAGGTCACCGAAAGCACGGCCGGAACGAAGGCCCCGTTCGACTGATAACCGAAGTTGCCGCCGGTGATCGTAACCTGCTGGGCGCCCGCCGTGCCGCTGGTCGGTGAAAAGGAAGCAACCTCTGGCAGCAACGTGTTAAAGCCCGAAAACGTGTAGGTCACGTTCGTGGATGGAGTGATGCTCTTGCCGGTCGGCGGCTGAACAACGACGGCCCCCGTATTGGGCGGATAGGTCGGGTCAGGATTGTTCGCCTGCAAAGTAACAACCCGCGTTCCAACTGGAACGCTGCCGTCGCTGGCGCTGACCAACGCGCCGGGCGTTTGCGCGTCGGCGGCAATCAACTTGGCCACGAGCGTCGTTGGAAGCTGGATCACCGTAACCCCTGGCGGCTGGCCTTTG
>DASVGM010000445.1:0-4812 GCA_036379555.1 Pirellulales bacterium
GGAACAAATCCGGTATGGAATCTCAGTTCTCCGTCCGCGTGTAGTACAGGCCGCCTTTTACCTACTCCTAGGCCGGCAGCGGATTAGCCGGAGGCGCCGGGGAGCTTGCCCCCAACGTCGGACGCCAACACGAGCGAATCCTGGAGCAGACCGCCAAGCGGGCCAGGCGTCGTCGTTTCCGTGGACAAGCCGAGCGCCGAGCCGAGGTTCGGGTCAAGCTGGATGAGGTTGTTTTCCGAATGCGACAGTGCCGCAAGGCTGAGTTTTGAAAAGCCAAGCGAGATGTTTTCGGTCGGGAGCGTGGCGCCGCCGCTGCCGCCTTTGCCCTTGTCGGCCAAGAAACCGCCGTCGCCCAGGTTCCCGAAGATCTTCAGTATCTCCTGCTCCTGGGCGGCGGCCTCAGCGCCTGCCGCTTGGGCGGCTTTGACCAGCGCCTCCAGCTTGCCGACCGTTTGCGGCGATAGGCCGAGCGTTTTGGCGTCGTTCAGCAGCACGTTGGCGACACCCGCTGGCGTCGCGCTCGTGCCCGCCGACGTACTCGTCGCCGGCGAGCCGGCCAAGTCGGCATCCATCTGGACCAAATCGGCGTCGATTTTGAGGAAATACTCCGCCCGCGCAACGGTGATCTGCCCGGATTTCATCTTGCCGGGCAATTTTTTACGGAGGTATTCATCCTCCCCGCCGAGAAAATGGGTCGCGAACTTGATGAAGGCTCCGACCTGGTGGTCGCCGTTGAGATCGCTGGGGGGCGCGGCATCGGCGGTCAGCACGGCGAGATCCTCCAGCAGCGCGCCGGCCGGCCCGGCGGCCGGGGCGCCGTGCAAACCGAGCGCCGGGCCAAGGTCTTTGGCATCGGCGGCGATGAAGTCATGCTCAATCTTCGCGAAGTTCAGCGTGAAGTCGCGGGCGGCGGACTCCACGATGTGAGGGAACTTGAGGTAAAAATCAGTACCGCGGGCGGATTGAGTACCCTGTATCCCCGCGGCAAGTTTCTCCAGCTTCCCGATGGCGGTCATCGTCGCCTCACGTGCCGACTCGACCGCCGGAATCAACCGGGACTCCAGGTCGCCGGCCACCTTGGCCGGCAGTGCGAGGCCGGTCAGAATGCCGTCGATGCCGCCGGTTCCCGCCGCGCCGTTGCCGCCCGCCGCTCCGATCAGGTCGTTGTCGATCTGCAGCATGTCGGCATCGATTTTGAGGAAGTAATCGACCGCCGCGGCGCTCAGCGACTGCGTCTTAAGCTCAAACACATCGGCCTCAAATTTGATGGCTTCGGTCTGGCTGCCGACGAGCTTGTGTTCAAACTTCAGAAACGTCTCGACGGCGTGAGCCGAGGGAAGAGACATCGGTATGGGCGCCGTGGCGGTGAGCAACACGCGGTCTTCCAGTTGCTCGATGGCCGCCAGGCATCGCCGGGCGCGTCCGGGGATGGGGCGGTGTCGAAAATCGGGCCGTGAACAGAGCCATTTCCACGAAAGCAGTAAGGACATGATCGCCTCTTTTTGAAAGGAGTATAAAACCGAGCCGGCCGTCCTTCGCCAGCCAAGCGGCGAAAAAGAACGGCAACCAAAAATTTTTGCCGGTTTGCCCGGAGGCGGTCTGCCCTGGGACACGCGCCGCACCAAACCGAAGCATCTGAGAGTCCATCCGAAAACCGTGTTTCGTGTGCGGAGGATAGCCTCTTAGAAAGTTGGGCGCAGCTTAGTCCCGGATTACAACCGTGGCAAGCGATCTGCAAGAAAAACGGACAACGCGATTATTTGCTCGAATTGCCCTTGATAGATAAGGTAAGCTGAGTAAAGGGGCAAAAACGCTTAATCCCGTCTATCATCCGCCAAATCAGGCCATGAACGCCGAACAACAGCGTCTTGACGAGGCGCGCGACAAAATCGCCGCCTGGAAAAAATGGGGGCCGTACCTTAGCGAACGCCAGTGGGGAACGGTTCGCGAAGACTACAGCGCCGACGGCAACGCTTGGGACTTTTTCAGCCACGATCAGGCTCGTTCGCGGGCCTACCGCTGGGGCGAAGACGGCCTGGCCGGCGTTTGCGACGACCATCAGAGGCTCTGCTTCGCGCTGGCTCTATGGAACGGGAAAGATCCGATTCTGAAAGAGCGGCTCTTTGGCCTGACCAACAGCGAGGGCAATCACGGCGAGGATGTCAAGGAGTATTACTTCTATCTCGACAGCACGCCCACGCATTCCTACATGCGTTATCTCTACAAGTACCCGCAAACGGCCTTTCCCTACGCTGATCTTGTCGAAACGAATCGCCGCCGCGGCCGCGGCGAGTTTGAATATGAATTGCTCGATACCGGCGTGTTCGACGGCAACCGTTATTTCGACGTCTTCGTCGAATATGCCAAGGCCGCGCCAGACGACATCCTGATTCAGATTGAGGTCCACAATCGCGGTTCGGAGGCCGCGGAGTTGTACGTACTGCCGACACTTTGGTTTCGCAATCAATGGTCGTGGCGCGGCGCGGCCGAGCGGCCGGTGGTCGAGCATGTCGCCGGCGCGGCTTCGCACAGCGTCGTCAAAGCGACGGACGCGGCGCTGGGCGCACGGTATCTTCACTGCGAGGGCGACGTGCCGCTGCTCTTCACCGAGAACGAAACCAACACGCAACGTATCTTTGGCACGCCCAACCGCTCGCCCTACGTTAAAGACGCGTTCCACAACTACCTGATCCAGGGCCGGTCGGAAGCGGTGAATCCTGAGAAGAAAGGCACCAAAGCCGCGACCGTTTATCGCCTGCGGTTCAAGCCCGGCGAACGTCAAACGGTGCGCTTGCGCCTCACGCCGCATTCGCCGGCCGATTTCGCCACGGACAACGGCGCCGCGGGCGCGCCGTTTGGCGCGCGGTTCGATGCCATTTTCGGCACTCGCAAGAGCGAGGCCGACGAGTATTATGCCGGCGTCATTCCATCGTCACTCAACGCCGATCAGACGAACGTCATGCGTCAGGCGTTGGCGGGCATGTTGTGGAGCAAGCAGTTCTATTACTACGACGTCGACAAATGGCTGGCGGAACGCGGCAGCCATCCGTTCCAACCCGCCCGTCGCGCCGCGCCTCGCAACGACAACTGGCATCATATGTACAACGCCGACATCCTTTCGATGCCCGACAAGTGGGAATATCCTTGGTATGCGGCTTGGGATCTGGCGTTTCACGTGCTGGCGCTCACGCTGGTCGATGGCGATTTTGGCAAGCAACAACTCAACCTCATTCTGCGCGAGCGTTACCTGCATCCCAACGGGCAGATTCCGGCTTATGAGTGGAATTTTGGCGACGTCAACCCGCCGGTCCACGCCTGGTCGACCATCTTCACTTACCGGCTCGAAAAAGCCCAGCGCGGCCAGGGCGACTTGCCCTGGTTGAAAAGTTGCTTTCAAAAACTGCTACTGAACTTCACCTGGTGGGTCAATCGCAAAGACCGTAGCGGCCGCAACGTGTTTGAAGGCGGCTTTCTGGGGTTGGACAACATCGGCGTCTTCGACCGCAGCGCGGCGTTGCCCACCGGCGGCAGCCTGGAGCAGGCCGACGGCACGGCTTGGATGGCGCTGTTCTGCCAGAACATGCTCGAAATCGCCGTCGAACTGGCGCTCGCCGACGACGGCTATATCGACATGGTATCGAAGTTCGCGGAACATTTTTTCTGGATCGCCTCGGCCATGATGCACCTCGGCGACCAAAAAGGGATGTGGGACGAGGACGACGGCTTCTTTTACGACGTGCTCCGCTTGCCCAACGGCGAATCGCACCATCTCAAGGTCCGCTCGATGGTCGGGCTGCTGCCGTTTTGCGCGGTGACGGCCTTTGAAGGCGAGTTGCGCGAGAAGCATCCTGAAGTCTATCAGCGCCTGCTGTGGTTTATCGAAGCCCGGCCCGAGCTGGTGGCGTCGATTCACGACCCTCGCCAGCGCGGGCAAAACGGCCGCCTGCTGGGCGCGGTGCTGAACGAGGAAAAGCTCCGCCGCATGCTGGCTCGCCTGCTCGATGAAAACGAGTTTCTCAGCCCCTACGGCATTCGTTCGCTATCGCGTTACCACGCCGATCATCCCTATGTGTTTCATGCCGGCGGCGCCGAGTATCGCGTCGGTTATCTGCCGGCGGAATCGGACAGCGGCATGTTCGGCGGCAATTCCAACTGGCGCGGGCCGATTTGGATGCCGATGCAAGCGCTCATCATTCGGGCGTTGCTGCAATACTATTTGTACTATGGCGACGATTTCACGGTTGAATGCCCGACCGGTTCGGGTAACCGCAAGACGCTCTACGAAGTTGCGGAGGATATCACGCGGCGTCTGGCCGCCATCTTTTTGCGCGACGCCAACGGCCGGCGGCCTGTTTATGGCGGCGCGAGCCAATTCCAAAACGACCCGCACTGGCGCGACCTGCTTTTGTTCTACGAATACTTTCATGGAGACAACGGTGCCGGCCTGGGCGCCAGTCACCAGACCGGTTGGACGGGCGTCGTCGCGCGGGGCATGCAGTTGTTCACGATGCTGCGACCTGAGCAAGTTCTCGCGCAAGGCAAGCGGGCGCTGACCAACGTCGCCCCTCCCAAGGGATCTGTGGCGGCGGCGGAGTGATGGGAGCAGGGCGAAGACCGACGAATCTTTTCCCTATCGGCAACCGGGCATGCGATCGGTGCTGTGAGCCGTGTCGGCGACCTTCCCTTCCATCAATTCAACGAACGCGTCGGCGACTTCGATCAGGCGGCGAGCCTCAAAGTCTTGGCGCCAGATTCCTTCGATCGCAAGGAGGTTCAAGACATTTTTGCTGATAGTAGCTTCCTGTCGTTCCA
>DASVGM010000446.1:0-10262 GCA_036379555.1 Pirellulales bacterium
GGAACAAATCCGGTATGAAATCTCAACTCATTATCGTGTTAAAGTCGGGCATTTTGCGCAGGCCAGCATGGGCCTCATGGCCCGTCACGGTCGATCGGTGACGGGCTAGGAAGCCCATCCTCCAAGACAGCGCATCCCATATTCAGGCAAGGATATTTAGATAAACTTAGGCGGCGCGTCAATGCGTTATTGGCCAAGGGCCGGTGCGCGACGCGGACTAAGCCGTCACCTGGGGTTCGAGCACACGGGTTTTGCCGTTGCCGTTCGTGGCGCCGTTGCCGTTGGCGGCAGCGTGACCATTCGCGGCGCCGTTGCCGTTGGCTGAGCCATTGCCATTTTGCGCTTCGTAATCGGCCGTCCAAGCCAGCAAGTCCTCAGCGCCCTTGCGAAAGCAAAAGTCGCCGAAGGTTTCGTCCGGCTGCCGGGCGTGCTTGAAATAGACGAACACCGGAATCAAAGTCTCCGCCAGGTCTTCCTCGGGCACCATGTCTTTATAGACAAAGTTCATGCGGTCGCCCAACAAGCGACCGCCGAGAAAGACCGTGTATTTACCGGCGGCTTTGCCCACCAGGCCCACGTCGGAGTTGTAGGGCCGAGCGCAGCCGTTCGGGCAGCCGGTCATGCGAATGGTAAACCGCTCGCTCGACAATCCCAGCCGAGCCAATGCCACCTCCACCTTGTCGATCACCGTTGGCAGCGTGCGCTCGGCTTCCGTAATCGACAGGCCGCAGGTCGGCCAGGCCACGCAGGCCATCGACCAACGCCGCGCATTGGAAATCTCGTGCGAAAGCTTGATGCCGTGGCTGTGCAAGATTTGCTCGATCTCGCCGCGAGCTTCGGGCGCAACGTCGGTGAACAAGATGCTTTGGTGCGCGGTCGTGCGGATACCGGGCTGATAGGTGCGGCAAATCTCCCGCAAAGCCGTTTTCAAGCGGAAATCGCCGCTGTCATGAATGCGGCCGTTTTCGATGTTCAAACCGTAAAACCAGCGGCCGTCGCCTTGTTCGTGCCAGCCCAAGTGATCGTCGAAGCCGCAAACATCGTCCGGATGCGGTTCGGGCAGTTTGTGGCCGTAATACTCTTCCACCTTCGACTTAAACCAATCCAGCCCGCGATCGGCAATCAAGTATTTCAACCGGGCGATCTTGCGATCGGCTCGATTGCCAAAGTCGCGCTGCACTTTGACGATCTCCACCGCCACATCGACAACCTGATCCGGCGTGACAAACGCCATGCGTTTGGCCAAGGCCGGAAAGGTCTTCTTCACGCTCGGGCTGACGCCCATGCTGCCGCCGACCAGCACGTTGTAACCCACAATGCGATAGTTTTCGCAAATGGCCATCAACCCCAGGTCGTTGGCATAGAGATCGACGCAGTTGTCGCCGGGCAAGCCAATGGCCGTTTTGAACTTGCGCGGCAGGTAGGTTTGGCCATAGAGCGGCTCGATTTCCTCCGGCCGCCCGCCGCCCACCAGCTCTTCTCCGCCCGTTTGCGGATCTTTGAGCCAGAGCTCGTGATAGGCCCGCGTGCGCGGCGCCAATTGCGCCAACAGCCGATCGGTCAGGTCGCGAAGCTCGGCATGCACCGGATCGAAATGATGCGGCGCGGGGCAGCACATGATGTTGCGTTCCACGTCGCCGCAGGCCGCCAACGTGCTGAGTTGCACCTCATTGATGCGGGCGATCACGGACTTCAGGTTTTCTTTCACCACGCCGTGCAACTGCAAACCTTGCCGACTGGTGCAACGCAACGTCGCACTGCCCAGCTCATCGCACAGATCGAGCTCGGCCAGAAGCTGGTCGCTCGTCAGCCTGCCGCCGGGCACACGCGTGCGGACCATGAAAATGAAAGACTTGTTCGATTTACCACCGGCGCCGCGGCCGCGTTGGTCGCGGTCGTCTTGCTGATAGGTGCCGTGGAATTTAAGAACCTGGGTGCTATCCTTGCTGAAAAAATCGTTGCCGTCGAGCAACTCATCGGCAATGGTTCCGCGGAGCTGGCGGCTTTCAGCTTTGATCCCCTCAACGGGGCTTAACTTAGGTTCTGCAGACATTTTCAATAACGCCTTGTCCGGTCATGGTTTTGCGCGACGGAATCAGCAAGCCAAAAAAAGCCTACTAACATTACCGTCATTGTCGTGATTATACGGCAGCCGTCAATATTATCGTCAAAAACGCTAGTGTAAGACAAGACTCTCTTACCGGAAAATAGTCAGACTAGGTAAATTGCGTGAAATTGACACTCCCTGTGCGTTGTCCACGCTCAGTTTTTTGGGGGCCGCGGGGCGGTCAAGTCCCACGACCGCCAAAAAAGAATGGTCAACGTCGTCCGGGGGGAGTTGCCAGAACCGGCATCGGCACGGCGGCGGCATTGGACGATTCGAGCAGGCGCGCGGCTTTGAGCCAGTCGTTGGAAAGCTTGGTTAGCCCCAACTGCTGGGCCACGTCGGCAATCTGGTAACGCAACGCGGGGTCGAAGAGATTGTCGTTGGCCTGCGTCAGCAGCGTATTGAGTTGTTTCCGCAGCGCGCGAGACGGGGCTAAGCGTTGCTCCTGCTTAGCGGCCAAATCGTCTTTACCGACCGCGCGATACACCGTCGCCAGTCGCTCGCGAAGTTGGTAGTCATCGGGGTTGTCTTCCACCGCTTTCGCCAGTGGTTGGACGGCTGCCGCCGGGTCGAGCATGGCCAGGCAATTCAACGCCGCGACGTTCTCGGCGTTCTCTTGGAGCGAGCGGTCAACGCACTGTTTCGCGCGTTCGCGGTTGCCTTCGTGAAAATAGCACAAACCACGCAGCGCGAGCACGTCGTCATTGTCGGCGCAACCTTGCAGGACCGTTAAGGCGGCATCGTAATCTTCCAGCGCGATTTGGCAGCGCGCCAAGTCGCAACGCACCTGGTCGGCGTCGGTTTGCCGTGGATCGCGAGTCAGCGATTCCTGATAGGCCGCGGCCGCCTCGCGAAAGGCCCCGCGGTCGCGATAAATCAGCCCCAGCAGCCGACAGATGCGGCTGTTGGCGGTTTCCTGGTCGGCGACCCGTTTCAGATGGTCCACCGCGGGCGCCATAGCGCCCAAATCGTACAGCGCGCTGCCGAGCCAGCGGTGGACCTCGATTTCATCGGGATCTTCCGCCAACGCGCTTTGGAGCACGCTGAGCGCGTTGGCATACCGGCCCCCCTCGTAAAGCAGTCGGCCCATCAGCGCCAAGGTCAAAGGGCGGCATTTTCTCACATCTAACGCGTCACTTAGATCGGCCCAGATGGCGATGTATTCTTCCGCGTCATGACTCTGCTGAGATTGCAGCCGCAACCAGCCCCGCAGCAGCGAGGACTGTGCCTGGTAGCCCGAGCGATGCTCGATGGCCTCCAGGCAATAGAGCGTTTCCTCCGGCTGGTTCGCTCTCAGGTGCGCGAGGCCCTGTGCGAACTTTCGCTCCGGGCCGGCCGCGCGGACAAACCAGCCGCAGGCGGCCAGAAACACGGTGGCGATGGCGATCGTCAGGATTTTAGTACGCATGGTTGGTCTCGTGTGCGGCGACGGTTTCATTTTATCATAAAACGGCCGGCGGCCGGCGGCCAGCACCCGGAAACGAATTGCCTATTGCGTCATCGGGCGGGCGCTTTAGAATGAAGTTCTCAGTCGTTCGTCATCGCCACGGTTAAAGGTGCTACATTGCTTACTGAACAAGAAGTCTCGCGTAGTTGGCGTAAACTCTTCGTGAAAGTCGAAATCACGGCCGAAACCTTCGTCAAGGCCGACGTGCTGCTTGACGAGTTGCGGGCCGAAAGCCCGTTGCGGCATCGCTTGAGCAACGAATTGGACGAGCTCCGCCAAATTCACAAAGTGGGCGAAACGGTGTCTTAAAACGCCGGGTCAAACACCAGCCGGGTCAAACAACGGCCGGGTCAAACAACAGGGGAAAAAACTTTCCCGCCATCTGCTGCCCGGCGGGCACAGGCGGCACTCCGGCGAGCAAAGGCTCGTTCGAGGCCGAGTACGCGCCGTCGCGGAAGACGTTCAACACCGCCGCGCGGCGCGGGCCATCGGTACGGTTCTCGTAAGAGCCATGAACCATCAGCGGATGGTGGAAGGACGCTTCGCCCCGTTTTAACTCAATCGCCACCGGCTTGAACGCCGCGCGCTGTTCTTCATTGAGCACCGTTTGAATGGCGTCCATATCGCCCGCCAGCCCGGTGACGGGCAACAGCGGCCAACGATGGCTGCCAGGCACGTATTGCAAGCAACCATTGTCGCGCGTGGCGTCATCAAGGGCGATCCAGCAAGTCAGGTGGGCCAGCGGTCGTGTGCGCGTCCAATAGGAATAATCTTGGTGCCAAGCCACAACGCCGCCGTGCTGGGCGGGTTTGCAAAACAATTGGTCGTGCCAAAAGCGAACCGCGCCGCCGAGCAACTGTGCGGCGGCCATCGTGAAGGCCGGGTTCCAGAGCAGGTCGTGAAAGCCCGCCGCGATGCGCCACGCGCCCAATGCATGAAACAGCACGCGGCTTTGGTCGGCCGATTCGTTCGAGTGGAACTCGTAAAACAGGTCGTTCGCCGGATGGTCCGGGCTCGTCAGCTCGTGCAATTCCTCGCGCAACCGCGCCACCTGGCTTTCCTCCAGCAAGCGCACGCCTGACACATAGCCATCACGTTCAAACCGCGCCAACTGCTCAGCGTTCAGGCGATATTGGTTCCAGTCGGCCGCGTTTCGCGGCAGTTCAAACAGGTCGCTGACAAGCGCGTGTTGTTCGGCAAGATCGGCGGTCATAAACAGAGATTGGCAATTCAAAACTAAGTAAGAGCCTGTCCGCGAACCGAGTTGTGGGGCGGGCCGCCGGCCCGTCTGAAAGCAAAAGCCGGCCCGCCGGGCCGCCCCACAATACGGCTCTAAATATAATACATGTTCTCATTCGTCTGCCGGGCCCGCTCGACAAGATCCGCGAACGTCAACGATTGCAACGCTTGCCGCTGAACATCGGCCACCTCTTGCCAGGCGGACTGCAGCACTTTGGCGTAAATCGAATCGGGCGACGCGCTCGAAGTGATCGGTTCGTCGGCCCCCTCGACCACGCTCATCACCTCGCCCAGCGAGATGCTGTCCGGAGGCTTGACAAGCTGGTAGCCGCCTGCCGCGCCACGCGTGCTCGACACCAGCCCGGCCCCCTTGAGTTGCAACAAAATCTGCACCAGAAAACGTGCGGGTACACCGTGCTCAGCGGCGATGCTGCGAATCCGCACCGGTTCGCCGGAGCCGTAACGCCTGGCCAGTTCCAGCATGGCGATGCAGGCGTATTCGGTTTTGGCTGAAATCTTCACTCAGTGCGCTCTATTTGTCCTCGCGATCGGCCAGCGTGTGCAGTCCGCACTCGGTCTTAGCCGTGCCGCTCCACCGGCCGGCCCGCTCGTCTTCGCCAAACATCACCGCGCGCGTGCAAGGCCAGCATCCAATGCTCGTATAGCCCTGATCGTGCAATGGATTGTATGGCACGTCCTCGTCGACAATCAACTTCCAGACCTGTTGCTTGGTCCAATTGGCCAAGGGGCTGATTTTGACCAGCCCGAACTTCTTATCCCAACCCACAATCGGCGCGCGGGCGCGGTCGGTGCTTTGATCGCGCCGAATGCCGCTCATCCAGGCTTTCATGCCCACCGCGGCTTGCTGCAAAACCACAATCTTGCGGTCAAAGCAGCATTGATCGGGGTTCGTTTTGTATAATGGCCCGCCATGTTGAGCCTCATATTCGGCGACCGACAACGCCGGCTTTTTGAGCTCGACCTCAATTCCATAGCGTTTGGCAATGCGGTCGCGCAGCTCCAGCGTTTCTTGGAACTGGTAGCCCGTATCAAGGTTAAACACGGGCGTTCGCGGCTCAACTTCCGCCAGCCAATGCAGAATGACGCAGCCTTCGGGACCGAAGGCCGTGGCCATGGTGAGCTTTGGAAAAAAGTGCTCAACGGCCCAGCGAATAATCTCCGGCGGTGAGGCCTGTTCCAACATCGCGCTCTGCTCGGCGAGCCACTCCGCCGTAGGCGGCCAAGCGGCTTCCGCCGCAGGCGTCCAAGTGGTTGCCGCAGCGTTGTTTACGGCTGCCTTGCCGTTTCGAGAGGGCGGCGGAACAACCACTTTTTGCGGTTCAAGGCTAACGGGCATCGTAGTGCTTGGCATTGGTCAATTTGGCCCCAATTGTTGAATGCTACTAATGTTACTTATATAAGTCAACTATGCGGCTTGTTTCGCTATCGGCTAAACCGATGTCAGTTCTGTAGGTTGGCGCAATTTTGCCGCCGGAACCGGGGCGCAAGCGGTGATTACTCGCCGGTCTGGGTGCGCAGGGCGACGACCTCGCGGCGCGACATCTCGGCCCATAAACGCCGCAAAACCGGCAGGCTCTCACGAGTTGGCGGCGTTCGCGCGTAAACCATCTGCGAATAGATGAGCGCGAGTTGACGGGCATCGTTGGCCAGCGCCGGAAAACGCTGGTTCAACGCGGCGGCGAACTCCAAGGGCGTTTCCGCTTGACGCCGTGCCGCAGCACGCTCAAACGTCCACGCTTCCAATGCCTCGAAGGTATATCTCACCAACTGATCGGGCGAAATGCGCTCGGCGTTGCCCGCATCAAAGGGATTGCGGAAGGCGGCGAACGGCCGCGGAGGTTCGCTCCGCTCCTCTTCCGTGGCATCGCCGGCTCGAATCTTTCTGCCGCCAAACAGGTCGTTGAGGAGCGACAGCAACTCCGCCCAGAGTTGCCGCACAAAGCCCGTCACTTGGCTGCGATATTTCAAGAACCCGACGAGCGCGGCCAAGGCCAGCCCGACCCATAAAACCCAGCGAATCCACGCGGCAAGTGGAACCTGCGAAAGGTCCGGCATACGTGGCTTTGCGAATTGGGAGTTAGGGGTTGGGGGTTGGGAGTTGGGGGTTGGGGGCTGGGAATTGGGGGTTGGGGGTTGGGGGTTGGGATCGCTGTTAGACTGGGTGCCGTTCTGTTCTTCGTTCCCCTTGTCTCCTTGTCCCCTTGTCTCTTTGTCTTCTTGCCCCCTTGTATCCTCACCCTGCGCACCACCCGCCGCCGCACCGGGCGGGCCTTGCTCGACGCCACTATCTCGCAGCAGGGCATGGCGCGAGGCGCTGCGCAGCGGCGAACGGATGGCGTTGGCAATCATGTTTTCCACCGGATACTCAGGGCTCGGCCGCGGCACCAGCATCGCCACCAGCACCAACGCCACGATCAATACCGCGCCGACTCCCAGCCAGGCGCCTGTCATCACCAGCGGCATTTCCAGTTTTCGCTGCCGCAAATAACGGCGCAGTCCTAAAAAACTGGTCGTTAAGAGCAGCCCCAAGCCGCTGCCCACGTACATGACCAATAGCCAAAACGCCTGCCGCCGGCGCTCCACGTCGGCCGCCGGTATGAACGCCTGCCCCAGCCCAAACAACGGCAGCGCCGCCAGAGAGAAATAAACCACCCAAACGCCCGGCGCGTGCGGTCGCTTGCGACGCTGCTCCGGCGATTCCAACAACCGATCCAACCACGACGACCGCTTGGGTTTTTCGTCGGCATCGGCGCCGTTGCTCTCTGGCCCGGCGTCGGCGCCGAGCGATTCCTCCAAGCCGGCGACTTGCAATAATCCCTCGCCCGATGCGTCCTGGTCGTCGTCGATCAAGGTACAGTCCCAGGTGAGCTTGTGCGCGCACCACCACGCCACCGCCATCAAGGCCCAGGCAATCCAAGGGGAATCGACAAAACGCAGCACGGCCACCGCCACCGCTCCGGCCAACCCCAGGCCATAAAGGCTCGCCCGTTCGGCGCCTTCTTCCATTGAGATGCGGGCGATGCCCACGGCCCCCACGACGAACCAAAACAGAATCCAATGCAAACGCCCCGAAAACTGCCCGCGATAACCAACCTCAAGCAGAAAGAAACAGAGGCTCCCCACCAACACCATGATGAGAAACGGGCTGAGGCCGATGACCACATAATCCACCGAGGTCATCTCAGGGCGTTTTTTGGCCATTATTCGCCTGGCGCATGTTTATCAACATCGAACTTCGACAACGCCTCACGCAGATATTCCGGCAGCGAGTACGCATCGTCCGCGCCGGGAACCTCCGACGCCTTGAAGGCGATGCGACCCAACTCTTCGCGGCTGGGCGGTTGGGCGCCGCAACCAAAAAGCATGGCGGTGGACAGGAAAAACAAGGTCGTTGCTGTGCGGTGCATGAAAATGGTTTGCTGCCAGTTGTCGGTTGTCGGTGGCCAGTGGTTCGTGGCCAATGGTTCGTTGCCACCGGGAACTGATCGCTATTATACTCGGCCCGGCGGGAACTGAAACAGTATTGGACTTCTGCAGCCTTACTCTGTCTCAGGTTACACCTGCACGAGGTTTTGGGGCGTTCCACTGGGAGCCGTCTGAATGATGCTTCCTTATATCTGGGTTCCTCTGACAAATTCGTGACGAAATAGATACTCCAGACAGCTTGGTGGAGACTAGCCGCGAGGCGGGTACATTTCGCCCTGCGGCGGGCTATTATGGAGTTTTTCTCCGGCCACCAGGGACGACGCACGTGCATACCAAGTTCATCGAGATGTCGGGCAAGACGCTCAAGCGAATGGTCACCGATCATGAGTTTCCGCCGGATACGCTGGAGAGGCTCGGCGTCACGGACCATTGTATCGTGCGCGTCAACGCCCAGGGCGACGTGGAGCTGCGTCGCATTGATCGCTGGGATGCCATCGGCGGCCTGCTGGGAGATTTCGCCGAGCGCCTGCGATGCGAGACCGGGCTCGATTGGGCCTGAAACGCGGATCCGACCGTTCATGCCCGACCTTCTCATTCTCGGCTTGGAACTGGCGGCCTATACCGTTGCCGCCGGCTTGGCCGCCTACGCCATCGTCAAGCTTGAAGTGCGGCCGTTATTGATGGGCGGCGTGCTGGCGGCTGCGGCCTGGATGTTTGCCGGCTTCGTGAGCCGACCCCAGGAGCCGTACCAACGCCAGGTGCTGGTCACGCTGCGGCTGCGGCCGGTCGACGCGGCGACCCGCGAAGGCGTGCCTGGAGTAAGCGCCGCCGCGATCGCACCGGACGACGCCGGTGAAGATGTCTATTGGCGTTTGCCGGTGGCGGCCGATGCCGCGGACAAGAGTGTGGTACGCGTGGCGGTGATCGTTCAAGAGGAGATAAACGGCTCGCCATGGGAGCAGTTTTGGCGCGCGGCACAATGTGTGCGCGTGCTGGATCAGCAACTCGTGATTACCGCCGCGGGCTACCGGCCCTGGCGTGGCCGATTAACGGAGCTGCTGCCCCAAGGCGTGGACCCGTCGCCGGTTGTCATTGAGTTGCGGCGTTAGCCGCCTTCACCAACGTAAAGCCTAATGTCACGAGATCAAGCGACAACCTGACATTCGGCGGCGGTAGTGGAAGATGCCCTCGGCTTGCCCGAGGGAGTTTCCCGTTGGCCGTCTACAAAGTCGGCGTTCCCTACGCTTCCGATTTTGCCCCGCTTGGCCGCCTTCGGCGGCCAAGCGGGGCAAAATCGGGAAAAGGGGCGCGGGCAACGCCCGATTGTAGACGGCCAACGGGAATCTCCACCCGGCAAGCGGGTGGCATCAGAGCTTAATCTCGTGACATTAGGCGTAACGCCGGCGGTGGCGGAGCGGAACAAATTCCACGTCGATCCGTTTGCGATTTTCGCTCAAAACGTGCCTCGTTTTGCGCAGGCCGCTTCGAGCCTGGCGTCGCGCTGCCTGCCTGTTTCTTGGCGGGAAGAAAGGTCGCTCCGCGACGAAGGAAAGCGGCGATAAATCGCCGCACTCCAAGAAGCTAACGCAGGGTTGTGTCCGACACCGGTTCGCGCGCCAATTGCCCAGGCAGAACCTCGCGGCACGGCTGGTGCGCGCGGTAAAGTTCCAATCGCCGCCAGGCTTCGCGCGCAAGCGCCCCGGAGTAGCCCACTTCGATGGCCATGGATTGCCATTTGACGGCCGCGTCAAAATCGCCCGCTTCGGCGTAGGCGGCGGCGAGCGTGTCAATAAAATCACCGATTTTCCATTCGGTCAACTCGCAAGCTTGAGTGGCCGCCTCAATGGCCCGCTTGCCGTTTAAGTATCGCTCATCGGCCGAGGTGGCGCTACGCCGCGCCGACGCGTCGAGTGACGCGCGTTGACTGCGGATCGTTTCTTGCACTGAGGGGTCTGACTTGGCGGACCCATCGTTACTTTTGGTTACTCCGGTTTGGGAAGAATCGGCGCCAAATAACTGCAA
>DASVGM010000447.1:0-2061 GCA_036379555.1 Pirellulales bacterium
TGGAGGATGGGCTTCCTAGCCCGTCACCAAACAACTGGACGGGCTAGGAAGCCCATCCTCCTTTTCCCGCCATGATGCTTAGCTGAGCCAACAGCCTACTCGGCGTTTACGGTTTTGAGAGCGAGAGAGAGATAAAAATGCGAAGCGCGTTGGTAGCCGCCGTGGCAATTGTTCTTGCCATCAATTCAAGCGCCAGCGCCAAGGTGGCCCGTGCTTGGAACGATCTGGCGCCGGGGCCGCGCGTGCTGGGCTACAACGTGGAAAAAGACGAGGTTCTCCACCAAGATTCCGTTGTCTCGGTCGCGAGCCGGCGCCGCCCCGGCGGCGACCACGCCTACTCCGGCAATCGGCTGGAAGCGTACCGGTTTCGCGGCAAGAAGGGCCGTGGCGGCATCTACGACGCCTTGGAAGACTACAAGGTGAAGTTCGATTCTCGCAAGTATCAGTACCGGCATCGCTAAATAACCTTGCGTGATTCCGGGGCGCGGCGTCGTGGAGGATGGGCTTCCTAGCCCGTCACCAAACAACTGGACGGGCTAGGAAGCCCATCCTCGTTTTCCCAACATCACACAAGGTTATTTAGCGCGGCGGCGGAACATGCCGGCAAAGCAGCAGCACGGTGATCGCCAAAACGATGTAGCCCGGCCCCTCGATGAGCGTCCAAACCAGCGGGATTCCGGCCGCAAGGTCGATGGCGAGCATGACGCCGCCCGACACGATGGCGATGACGGCCATAAGGCGGATGAGCGGCCGATAGCGGCGCACATCGCCGCTGAGGAAGAGAAAGATCGCGCCATGTTGGGCATACATCAACGAGGCGCTGCGGGCCAGATAACCGACCACGGCGGCGCGCGGGAATTCGCCCATGCCCAGCCAGGCATGGGTCGCCGCCATCCAGTTTTCGGGCAACAGCATCGCGCCGAGAGCCAAGAGATCGAGCGCGCCCAGCCCGCGTAATAGAAGCCGCAATAATGATTCAGCTCGCATCGGGTAACTCGCAAAGACCACGTGCCGGCACGCCAAAGCTCCTAAACATAAGTCAGATCCAAATCAGGAAAGCCAAATTCTCGAACCCGCGACCGATTTTACCGAGGCTCTTGTCTGTGGCAAAGAAGCCGTAAGGCCATTATAAGCGGCACCGCCGGCCAACATGGCACGCCCGCCGGCCAATTTCACCGTTATTCGGTGTTGAGACGCGCCGCGCGGCTGCTTACGATGGCATTTGTCGTCCGCGAAAAGCAGCGGCGCGCTTCCATCTGACTGTCGAGATTGCCATTTATGAATCACACTCTTTCTTCTGCCCTGCTTTTCGTGATCGTCAGCTCGTTTGCCGCCTCGCTGCGCGCGGCTGATCCGCCGCTCGACGCCCAACGCCCCATCGCCGCGCTCGATACCGTGTTTATCGAGGAAATGACCTGGATGGAGGTCCGCGACGCGATTGCGTCAGGCAAGACCACGGCCATCGTCGCCACCGGGGGAGTCGAGCAAAATGGACCTTACTTGGCCACCGGCAAGCACAACTACATTTTGCGGGCCACCACCCAGGCCATCGCCAGGCGGTTGGGCAACGCCTTGGTGGCGCCCATTGTGCCGTTCGTGCCGGAAGGCGATATCGATCCGCCGACCGGCCACATGGCCTATCCCGGTACGATCAGCGTGCGGGAATCGACCTTTGAGGCGCTGTTGACCGATCTGTGCGACAGCCTGCGAGCGCACGGCTTCAAAGACGTGGTGTTGTTGGGCGACAGCGGCGGCAATCAAACCGGCATGCGACGTGTGGCCGAGGCGCTGAACGCCCGCGTCGACGATAAAGCGCGCGTGCATTACATCCCGGAGTATTACAATTACGACGAGGTGGCCAAATGGTTGGAGCGTGAGGGAATTCAGCAGGTGCCGGAGGGACTGCACGACGACTTCGCGATCACCGCGCTCTTGATGACGGTCGATCCCGGCCTGGTGCGGATGAAAGAACGCGGGGCGGCCGGCAAGTTCTCGATCAACGGCGTTGAACTGGCCCCCGCGCCGAAGACGATTGAATGGGGCAAGCGCATCATCGACTTC
>DASVGM010000448.1:0-7896 GCA_036379555.1 Pirellulales bacterium
GCGCGCTGTATTGCCGCCTTGGCGGCGGCCGATGCTTGCGACGATGCGGGCGATCGGGGAGCGGAGGGGAGGAACTCGCTCGCCGGGTTTACCGTGATGGTGGACGAGAACTTCTCCCTTCCCTGGTGCGGCGCCGTCGTCCGCTCAAAAACAACATCGGTGTCGAGCTGCACGATCAAATCGAAAGAGCCGGGAATGGTCGGCGCGTTCCTATCCCGCTCCATCGACTGGATCACACCGGCAATGTGCCGGCAGAGATGCCCTGCGCTCGCCCGCTCACAGGTACAGTCCGCTAAGATTAAGTCGTCGTCACCGTCCATGAGGGACGACCAATCGAGGTCGATTTCGTTTTGCGTACCATCGCGATCGCTCACGTGGGCGATCAACCACTCGTCGCCCGCGTCGATGACCGCCACGCGCCCGCCACGAAAATAATCTTCGCCCGCGTGCCAGGCATTGTGAGAAAATGAATCTTTACACCGTTGCGCCAACGTGCGCGATCCGTGCATACGCCACCCAATTACTTCGCTGAAACTCGCATTTGCTCAAATGAAACCCTATCACCATAAACAATCACGTTTGGCGATGCAATTGCGGGTGTCAACGCGATCCGCCGGGCCTTTCATCAGGGGTGGGTTTGCCGCCGACGCAAACCAGGTGGGAGCTGGTGCGCACATACATGCGGCCGGCGGCGACGGCGGGCGTGCTGCGGCTCTCTTCGCCCAGTGGGTTTCGCCCCAACAGTTCATACTTTTCGGCCGCGGCCACGACGGTCACCTCGCCGTCGTCACGAATGCAAAACAGTCGCCCGCCGGAACAGATCGGCGAACCGTGATAATTGCCGCCCACACGCTTTTGCCAGAGTTGTTCGCCCGACGAGGCCCGCGCGCAAGTGACAATGCCCTTGTCGTTCCAGAGAAACAGCAACTCGCCCAGGGCCACGGGAGTGGGCACGTAGGGCGCGGCGCCTTCGATTTTATAGGCGATCTCCGGTGAGGCGCCCACGTTGGCCGGCGGCCGCAACGCCACCAGATAATTGCCGCCGCCGCCCGAACCGCAGGAACCAAAGATCAAGCCGCCCGCGACGATCGGCGAACTGACGCTACGTTTTTTGAACACGTTCAGCTCCCAATTCACACGGCCGCTGGCCGGATCGACGCTGGTAATGCCATGCGACTCGCTGTTGAAGATCAGTTCGGGTTCGCCCCCCTCGGGCTGATAGACACAAGGCGTCGAATAAGCCACCGTGGCGGTGCGGCGATCGAGTCTCCAACGCAATTCGCCGGTCTGCCGGTCGAGGGCCAACAGCGAACTGGTCCCTTGTTTATTTTCGTCGCCCTGGTCGTTGCCCAACACCACCAGGTCGTTAAAAATCATGGGCGAAACACCGCAACTATGCTGGCTGACAAACGGCCCCAGGTTTTTATGCCACGAGTCCTGGCCCTCGTGATCGAGCGCCAGCAGGGTATATTCATCGGGTGTCGACCAACAGCAGTAAACCCGCTCGGCATCGACACAGGGCGTGCTGGAGGCGAAGCTGTTGAATTCATGTTTCTTATGCGGCGTGGAAGGGAACTTGCGTTGCCAGATGATTTGCCCGTCGTCGGCCCGCAAACAGAGAACGAGCCGGGTGGCGGTTTCTTCCAGGGCGCTGGTCAAAAAGATTTTATCGCCCCAGAAGACGGGCGACGAATGGCCGATGCCCGGCAATTCGACGCGGAAGCGAATCTCTTTGTCAGTCCACTGGGCGGGTATGGTCGCCTCGCTGACACCGCTGCCATTGGGACCGCGAAAGCGTGTCCATTCTTGGGCCGTGGCGGCGGTCGACGCGAGCAAGAGAAGTGCGGGGAAGACGCAAAATCGAGACAACATGGATAGATCCTCACAGCGGGCGAAAAGCAGGGCGCAAGCCCAGAACCAAGAATACCATACGCCGCATGGAGGTTGCCACAGGCATCTGTACTTCAGAGCTAACCCGCATTGCGCACCGGCCCGAATTGCAGAAGCCTCAAGAGGGCGTCGTGTTCGCGGTTTGGCCCCAGCCGCGGCCCCGAGCGCAAAAGAAAAAAACCACGCCGGAGGAGATCAACAGCGTGCCGGCGAGCGTTTGCACCGGTTCCGAGCGGAGCAGGCTGATCATGGCGGCGCTGATGCCCAGCAGGTAAATCACGGGAGTGAGCGGATAGCCCAACGTGCGATAGGGACGGGGCCATTCCGGATGTCGGCGGCGAAAGACAAACACCGACGCCACCGCCAAACCGTAAAACAACGCACCGCCAAAGATCACCAAATCGGTCAGGCTGTTGAAGGCGTCCAGCGGGGCGTCGGTCCAGGCATACGTGGCCACGATTAACGCCAACGTCCACGCGCCTTGCAACCAAATCGCATTGGCCGGCGTTTGCCAGCGGCCATGCACCCGCCGAATAGACGGCGGCAAAAGACCGTCGCGCGCCATTGCGAAATAAATACGCGGGCCGGTCAGCAGGTTGGAGTTGGCCGCGCCAAAGGTCGAACAAAGCACGCCCAACGACACCAGCTTGCCGGCGTTCTCACCCAAGAGCGCCGTACACATATCGTGGGCCACCGCTTTCGATTCGGCCACGGCCGGCACCGACAAGACGCTCAAATACGCCACGTTGGCCAACACATAGACCGCGATCACCACCAACATGCCCAACGCCAGGCCAAGCGGCACATTGCGCTGCGGATCGCGAATTTCTTCAGCGACCGGCGCGATGTTGATCCAACCGTCATAAGGCCACATCACCGCGACGATGGCCAGGCCGAAACCTCGCCAAAGGTCGAACGTCCACTCCTCGGGCCACCAGCGTGACGCCTCTTGAGGCTGTTTCCCGGCCACGAACAGCGGCAAAACGATGATTAAGGCGAGAAAGGCGAGCTTGGCCACCACCGTCAGATTTTGCACCGCCGCTCCCCAGCGCGTGCCCACGACGTTGACGACCGACAAAAACAACACGATGCCAATCGCCGTCGCTTCCTGCCAGTGACGCGACAGCGGCACGATCTGACTCAGGTAAATCACGGTGGCCGTCGCCAACGCGCCGACCGAGCCCGGCCGAATGATCGTCAGTTCGGTCCAACCCCAGAGAAACGCGGGCAAGCGTCCGTAGGCTCCACGGAGGTAAACATACGGCCCGCCGGCCTGCGGCAACATGGCCGCCAACTCCGCCAAGGCGAGCGCGCCGGAAAGCGTGATCAGTCCGACGGCCACCCATACGGTGATAATCAGACCGAAGCTGTCAAGCTCCTTGGCCACGATGCCGGGTTTGAGAAAGATGCCCGAACCAATGATGCCACCCACCACCACGGCCACGGCATCGAACGGCCCCAGCACGCGCGGCAACTTGTCGCCCGCCGGTTCGTCGCCGAAATCAGTCGGTTGGCCGGCGGTCATTACGCTTTTTGACCGACCGCGTGGCCGGCGTTGTGGTGTAGGCGTCTTGCCTGCCCGAGGTTCTCGGATGTGCTCCTGCTCAAGCTAGACCTCTATTCGTTGCTGGTGTCGCGCAGCAGCGGCTCCATGACCTTGGTATTGCGTTCGACGGCGATGACGACGGTGCGCTGCTCAAAGCCGTCGCGGCTGGCGGCGACGGCCGGAATGACCTGCCGGCAGTTCGGCAGGTTGAAACGCATGGTGAAGGTGCCGTCGGGACGTAACCTGACGGGTTGGCCCTGCAGTGTCACGTGGGCATCGGGTTCGGTCGAGCCGAAGACGAGCAGTTCCGCATCGACCTGGAAGTGAAAGCCGCGTTTGCGCGGCAACAGGCCCTCAATGCCCGCCCCGTATTGAGTGACCATGGGCGAGCCCATCGGCCGCCGCAACCGTTCTTCAAACAGTTCTTGCAACTCGCCGGCGGCATGCGATGCATACCCGCCGCTCATGGCGTAGATTTTGTCAAAGTCCTCGGCCACTTCCGACCAGTTCTGATCGACGGCATCGCTGGCGCCCGGTTCGGGCGTGGTGACGATGTTGCTTCGCGCCAGCACAAAAAATCTGCCGCCGGCGGTGAGATAACCAATGTCCAGGCGATAGCTCTTGGGCGGATCTTTCAGGTCAATGTACCAGTCTTGCACGCCGCCGTGGATGTCGATGTCGCGCACGGGGCGCTCGCCGGAGTTGGTGGTGGCGCCAATGGTCACCTCATATAACCGCAGGACGGGCCGGGCGGCGTGCCAATCCTGGCTCAATGCCGCCTGGGCGCGAGCGATGCTGGCGCGCGACAACTCCCACCAGGCATGCAGCCAGTATGGCCCGCGCACCATGATCACCAGGCGATCTCGGCCCGGGCCGCCGGCGTTGCCGGCGGATCGTCGCGCGAGATCTTTTTCTCGCGACAGCTTTTCTTTGGCTTCTTCCAAGCGGCGTAAAACATCGGGAGTGCGTTTTTTGCCTCCGGACAAGTGGCTTTGGCCGTTCTGGCGGTGCCCGTTATTGCCGGCGCCATTTTTATGTTGAGCGTTCTGGGCCGCCGCCGCGACCATCGCGCGCCGGTTGCCCCTTTTCAAACGTCCGTTGGCGGCAGGCTGCCGGCCGCGGGATGCGGACTTGGGCCGGGGTTGTGGCAAAAGAGCCTTGATAAGCTCCTCTTTTCGCATGGCGTGCCAGCCGTGAATGCCCTGCCGTTTGGCCATTTGGGCGAGGTCTTTGACGCTCTTGCTGCTCAATGTTTCGGCGGTCATCGCTGTACACTATCTCCGGATAAACGAACTTGCTGGAACATCGGAACGCGGCCCTCATTAGCCGCGAAACCGATCGCGGGACTCCGCCGTCCCTGACACCAACTCGCTCGCTACCCCACCCGGCTGTCCCCGGCCGTGCTGGCAGCCCGAACGACAAGATTCGCGTTCGGGAAATGCGGACGCACCTTCTTCTTCAACGCCTGAGAGGCGCGGTGGTCTGCGTTATGGTTTTCTCGCACGCATGCAGCGTGCATTTAAGCCTTTTTTAGTGTAATCAACCGCCTGGCCAAACGCAAGAGGGGGTCTCACCATCCATCAATCCATCGGGTGCGGGGCGCCGCCCGCCGAGCCCCAATACCGATCAATCATTCACTTGCGAACGACGAAGTTGATGGTAAAGCACGATCAGATCCTTGGCCGGCGGACAACGCATTTGCGATGGATTCTTTCGAGACAATCCGCCTCAATGCAGCCGCGATGTGGTCAGCCCAATCAACACTTCCAGGGCCCGCGCCAAAGTCGAGAAGCCATAGACTTTTGCCCGAATAGCAACAAAGGGCGCGATCGCGCACAAACGACTCGGCCTACTGGCGGTCTATGAAGTTTACACCTTTTCTTGACACGGACTTTGGCAATTTGGAGTTGTTTTTCGCATTGCCAAACGCCGCCTCATGGGGCCATGATGGTGCAGTTCGATCTTTTTGGCCCGCGTGAAGTCGAGAGCGAACCAAACGTGCCATCCAACCGCGGTATGACCGATGAAACTGAATCCACCACGGCCGCCGCGCACCGGCCGGGCGAAGTGGACGCGCTGCGCGTGGCCGGACACGATATCACCGTTTTCGAGGAGTCGCCGCCGCTCATCGCCTCGATGGTCGCCGATATCGAACTGGCCCATAAGCGCGTCTGGTTGGAAAGTTACATCGTGGCCGGCGACGCCGCGGGACGGACCATCGGCGAAGCCATGGCGCGCCGGGCGGCCGCGGGTGTCGATTGCCGTCTGCTTTACGACCACGTGGGCAGCGCCGCCACGCCGACGTCGTTTTTCGCGTGGCTCGAGCGTTCGGGCGTGCAGGTGCGCGGCTATCGTTCCGTCTGGCGGGCCTTGTCGCGAGCGCGTCCCTGGCAATGGTTTCATCGCCGCGATCACCGCAAGCTGCTGGTGATTGACGACCGTGTGGCCTATTTCGGCGGCATGAATATTGTCGATCAAAGCGGCATCCGCACGGTGGACGAAGCGAAGGCCCGCAATCTGCCCGCCTCGGCCGGCTGGCGCGACGTGCATGCGCGGCTGGAGGGGCCGCGGCAGCCGGAAATCGCCCTGGCTTTTTCGAGTCTATGGCGGCCGCGGCGCAGGCGGCCGCGTCTGAGGCGACCGCGCCTGCGAGGGGCGCGTCACCAGGGACCGCGTTTTTGGCGGCCGCGTCTGAGGCGGCTGGTGCGCGGCCGGCGGCATTGGCGGCGCTGGCCCATTTCCCGCATGTTTCAGGAGCGGGGCGAAGGAATTTACTTCTTCGATTGCCGTCCGCAAATCCGCCACCGTCGCGCCACGCGCGTGCTGGTGCCGTTGTTGCGCCAGGCGCGGCGCAGCATCACTCTCTCAATGGCCTATTTCATTCCGCAGGGCGCGGTGCTGCGCGAGCTGCTTCGCGCCCGGCGCCGCGGCGTGACGGTGCGCGTGATCATTCCGGGCGAAAGCGACGTCAAAGTGGTGCAATGGGCAACGCGGCATTTTTACGATAAGCTGCTGCGGCGCGGCATTCGCATTTACGAGCGCAAAGATCTGATGCTGCATAGCAAGGTGATGGTGATCGATGAGGAGTGGTCGATGATCGGCTCTTGCAATCTCGACCCGCGCAGCCTGTGGTACAACCTGGAGTTCTTCGCCGTCTTTCGCTCTCGCGCCATGGCCCATACCGTGCGGCGGATCTGCCGCTTTGAAATGCGCAACAGCCGGCGCGTGACGATGGCCGATTGCGTCGGCCGTCCCTGGTGGCAACGCTGGCTCGACCGCCTCGCCTGGTCGCTGCGGCGTTTTTTGTGACCGCGGACGCAATGCGGGCTGAACTGGCGGGGCCTTACCAGCGTGAAGCCGTGGGCGTTTGCCACGGCTGGGTGGTGACCCAGCGCGCCCGTTCGGGTTCTGGGATAGGCTCGTAATAATCGCGCGGCCGCGTGGTGCTGTCGCGCGGGCCGGCATAGCGGTCTTGTGTGGAATACGGGTCGAATTCGGTGGCCCAGCGCCGCTGGTATTCAAACGGGCCGGGATGCACTACCTGGTTCACGACCTTGCCCTGCCCGACGATATTGCAGCCGGCCAGGCAAACGACGACCATTCCCATCAGCCAGCGAAGGGTAAGCAGCACGGCACCGGTTCCAGGAGAGGAGTAGGTCGCGGATTGTAGCCCTCAGCCGCATCAGCGGCAAGCCCGGATAATTCGCCGGCCCGTAGCCGACGTCGTGAGAAGTCGGGGCGTGGCGGCAGGTGACGTCCAGAATGCTCACGAATTCTGCCACGCAACGTCCTCCGCCTTCACCGCCGCGGTGAGCGGTCGAATTGAGGCCTCAGGGTGTTGGCGCCGCTGTCAAACGCTCACCTGACAATCGAAAGGTTGTCCAGTCGGACAGCGGCACCGCGCCAAACGATCGGTAAAACTCAATCGCCGGCTCGTTCCAGTTCAGCGCCGCCCACTCCATGCGGCCGCAACCACGCTCGGCCGCGATGCGAACCACAGCTTGAAAAAGCGCTTTGCCGTACCCTCGGCCGCGATATTCCGGCAAGACGAAAAGGTCTTCCAGGAAAATGCCGGGCTGGCCCATAAAGGTGGAGTAGTTGTGAAAAAACAGCGCGAAGCCGGCCGTTTGCCCGCCATCCTCCGCCAGCAACACCTCGGCATACGGACGCGGTCCAAATAAGTGTTCGCTGAGTTGCGCTTCGTCAAACACCGCCTCGTGCGCCAACCGTTCATATTCGGCCAGGCCACTGATGAGGCGACAGATCGTTGGCACATCGGCGATGCTCGCGGCGCGGATGGTCGGTTGAAACGAAGCGTTCGACATTGGACTTCTCCCTACTTTCACCTTCCTATCATACCGCACGCGGGCAGGAATGAGACGTTTTCACTCGCTCGGGGAGGATGGGCTTCCTAGCCCGTCACCTTGGCTGGTGACGGGCCAGGAGGCCCATCCTCCGCT
>DASVGM010000449.1:0-8667 GCA_036379555.1 Pirellulales bacterium
CGTCAGGCCCGCTGATGGCGGCCGGCGTGGCGCTGGTATTGTCGCCCCAGTGTACGCGGGCGCTGTAATCGGTCAGCGGTTCGGCGCCGCCGGGATCGGTGAAAGTGGCGACGGCGCCATCGAAAACGTTGGCCGCCGTCGCGGTGATCGTCGGGGCGCTGACGCTCAGCGCGGCGTCGGCGACGTTGACAGTGGGGTTGGCCGTGGCCGTGGCGCCGCCCACGTCGGTGATAGTCACGGTCGCGGTGTAGCCGCCTTCTTCAGCGTAAACGTGGCTCGACGTGACGGTGAAGGTGCCATTTGATTCACTGATTTGCGGGCGACCAGCGATCACCGTGCTATGATCGCCCCAATCGACGTCGGCCGTGAAGTCGGCAGTGGAGGCGTTGGGGTTGGCATCGGTGAAGGTAGCAAGGGTGCCGCTGAACGTACTTCCTTCCGTCGCCGAGCCAGGCGCGGAGGCCGTGGCATTGATGGCCGCATCGGCCACGCTGATCGCGTCGGTCACGGTCGAGTCGGCCGGGCCGGGGCGGTGCAACACGACGGAAATGGTCGCGGCGGTCGCTGTTTCTTCGGCGTAGACATGGCTGCCGGTGACGGTGAAGACGCCGCCCGCATCGGGGCCGCTGACCGTGCCCGCCGAGGCGGAAGTGCCGTCGCCCCATTGGATGCTGGCGGCATAGTCGCTCGCCATGTCTGTGCCGTTGGGATCGGTGAAGGTGGCGACGGTGAGCGTCGCGGTGGCGCCCTCGGTGGCGGCGAGTGTCAACCCGCCGCTGGCCGCGAGGGCCGTCGCCGGCACGATTACCCACGGCTCAATGCCGTGAAATCCATCGTCGGCCGCGAAGACCACATGGCCGTTGATGTTCTGGAATATCATCTGTGGCAGGTACTCTTGCTGGAACGGCGAAAAGGAGCCATTGGAACCTGGATTGACGTCTTTGATCATGGCCGTGCCCGCCGCCGTTCCATCGCTGATCCAAGGCTCAAAGCCATGTACGCCGTCGTTAGCGAAGAAGTAGAACGCTCCATTGACAAAAGCCTGATTGGCGATGGGAATCACAGGTCCGCTGGGAAAAGCGGTCAGTTGTTTGGTTCCGGCCGCCGTACCGTCGGTGATCCAAAGTTGGTAGCCGTTGGCCGTGTTGTTACCGACGAAAAAAGCCTGACCGTTCGCGCCAAGTACGAAGGCGCCGGCCCGGGCGGCGGCCAACTGCACCGTGTTGGCGGCGGTGCCGTCGGTGATCCAAGTTTGACCGGACGGCGCGTCGAGGGTCAGCTTGCCGTTAAGCGGCTGCGTGGAGCTGAACGTGACGCCGGGATCGGTGATTTCGGCCGTGGTCGCCGTCGTGCCGCCGGTTGCCCAAAGCTGCGTTCCTTCCTGGAACACGACCGTGTTGTTGAACGGAGCGAACAGATCGCTGGCGCCATTGCCCGCGTAGTGGGCCAATTCGATGGTTCCGGCCGTGGTTCCGTCGCTCGACCAAATCTCCACGTCGCTGTTCGTGGCGACGAAGAACACGGCTTTGCCGTTGACGGCCGCGAAGTCGTTGCCGGCAAGCTCGAAGCTGGCGGTGCTCGGCGCGGTGTTGCTGAACGATTTGACCAGACTGGTGCCGGCCGCCGTGCCATCCGTCACCCAAACCTGCGGGCCAAAGTCGGCGGCCTGTGCCTCGAAAAACCACTGCTTTGGACCGGTTTGCAAGATGTGCAGGCCATCATACTGGAGCAAGGCGCCGCTGCCCGGCGTATCGGTCAGGCTGGTCAGCGCGATGGTCCCGGCCGCGGTTCCGTCGCTGATCCAAAGCTCGTAGGTGTCGTTGGGTGAGCCGAAATCCGTGGTTTCAAAGAACATTTCGCCGCCCGTCACCAGCGGCGACATTTCGGCGAATTGCTGGCCGCCGAGATCCATGACGAGCGTGGCCTGGCCGGCTGCCAGAGAATAGAGTTTTGCATCGGCGATCGCGAATGTTTGCCCGCCCAGTGCGACAATGGCTGGCGGCCGAGTCGCGACAAGGGTGTTTGACGTGCCGGCCAGCACGACGGCGCGCGTGCCGGCGCTGGTTCCGTCGGTTTGCCAAAGATCGTGGCCGGCCACGGTCACGTCCGGTTCGGTGAAATACGCCGTGCCGCCGATGACGCTTTCCGAATTCGGCGTCAGGCCCGCGCCGCCGCTGGTCAGCGGTTGCGTGCCGGCCGCGGTGCCGTCGGTCGTCCAAAGTTGCGTGGCCCCGTGCGCGTCAACGGCTTCAAAGATCGCCTTGCCGCCAACATCGGTCAAAGTTCCGGTGGAGATCGTCGCAGCGCCGCTGGAGGCCAACAGAAGTACGGTACCGGCGGGAGTGCCGTCGGTTTTCCAAAGTGCGGGCGGCGTTCGCACGCTTTGGAGCCCATTGGCATCGGTTTCCACCACCGCGTCGGTGGCGGTGAAATAGTAGCTGCCGCCAATATCAACGGCGGGCGACGGGTCCGAGCTGTTGGTGGGCGGCAAGACGGCCTGCGCCTGGCGCGTGCCGGCGACCGTACCGTCGCTTCGCCATAGGCCGCCCGCGCCGGTCAGGTCTTCGTGCGAAAAATAGACGGCGCTACCGGCGCCGGCCGTGAGATGTTGCAGGCTGGCGTCGCCTTGAGGGCGAAGCGTGGTGGTTGTTGACGGCGGAAAACTGGTGACGAGCGAAAAACTGTCGCCGGTCGCGTTACTCTTCCACAGTTCGTCGTCGCCAAGCGCGCCCTGGCCGGCCAGATAGACCGTGCCATCTTGGGCCACGGCGGTTTGCGCGGCGGGCGCGCCGTTGACGGTTCCGCCCGCCACTTGATTCAGCGTTATGCCGCCGCTCGACAGTTTGTATACCGCAGCGCCATAAGGGTCTTGCGCGAACAGCGCCGCCGGACTGGCGCCGACAAACAACTCGGTTGCCGGCGTGCTCGCCACGAACGTGGTTGCCGCCGCGGCCCCCGGACTGCTCCAGAGCCGCTGGTTCCAGAGGAAATAAAGAGTGCCGGCGAGGTCGGTAAATTGAGTGGGTGGCGCCGCCGGACCAATACTCGCCAACGTCGCGGATGACACGTTTCCCTGATTGTCGACGGTGTTGACTGAATACAGGACGGCGGTTTGCGACGTGGCCGTCGCCTCGGTCAGGTCGAGCGTGCCGCCGACGTCGGTCAGGTTGAAAATCGAGTCGCTCTTAGCGGCGCCAGAATCATCAAAAGTATGCACCAGCACGGTGCCCGACGTTGTGCCGTCGCTCTTGTACAGTTCGGCCACAGCCTGTGACTTGTCCGCACTGGCGGCCTCGATGGCAAAGTAGAGCGTTCCCCCGACTGCCACCAAAGGCGACGACGCAACAGACGTATCACCTAAAAACACGCCGGTGACGCTGTCGTACGTGTTGGGATAATAAACGCCGCGGCCGAACGTGAGCGCGCCCAGATCGTCGACCAATTGCGTACCGGCGACGGTGCCGTCGCTCTTGAAGAGTTGGCTGTCGAGCGAATCGGACGTGCTGGCGGCGACGCTGAAAAACGCTTCTCCATTGACGGCGGTGATGTCACCCACCTGATACGAGACAGGAAGCGTCGCGCCGGGCGAGTTAAAATCCTTGAGCAGGAGGGTTCCGGCCTGGGAACCGTCGCTGACCCAGAGTTGCTCTTCTTCGGCGCCGACGTTGACCACGTAAAACAGCTTGCCGCCCACGTTGGTCATCTCGGCGATCGCGACCGGCTGCGCGGCGCCCAGCCCCACCTGGCCTCCGCCGTTCGGCAGGATGGGGGCGGCCGTCGAATCGGCGTAGCTTCCCAGCAACTTGGCGCCGCCACTGGCGACGTTGAGCGCCCAGAGTTGTTCCTGGTCCGCGGGCGCATCGACGGTGAAGAACATGAAACCGCCGGCGGCGACAATCGCGTTCGGTTCGGCCTCGGCGGGCGCCGGTTCGAGGTCTCCCAGCAGCGCCGCCGACACGGGAGCGAGGTTCTGCGGCCCGACGACCGAGCCGCCACCGCCGCCGCCGCTGGCGACCAACAGCCGGCGCTGTTCCAGGTGTTCCAAGGCCATTCGCCTGGGCGCGCAGGCCGACCATTCGCGCCGGGTTCCAAGGTGGTTCCGGTTTTGGCGTCGTGTGGGATGGAAGCTCATGGAAGTGTTCTCCACTGTTTTGGGGGGGTGCTGACAAGCGCGATCCTACTAAGTCAATTGCGCGCGCCGCCGGTTTGTACACAGCGGCGGAGAATTTTTTTGGCGCATTCCCCAGAAGTCGTGCCGACGCCCTAAAGGGTGCCAGAGCGGCGCGCTTCGCGGATCAAGACGTGAGTTTCGACAATTTGGCCCATTCCACCCCAGGAGGGGCCTTCGTCGCGGATGTCGTCCGAACCGCGGTCGGCGGCCTCTTGCATCCAGGTTTCCGCCTGAGCCAGGTAGCGCCGAGCCTCCGCGTGGTTTCCCAGACATTGGTGGGCCAGGGCGCAAAAACACCAGTCCCAAGCGGTCAGGTGAATCAGTCGGGCCGCCTCGGCGAACGAATCCAGCGCCGCCTGATACTCGCCTGCCCGATACAACGCCGCACCCAGCATGCGGACATTGCCATGTTGCCAGTCGGCGGCCAAGCGGGCGACAGGAACCAAACGCTCCATGTCCGGCAGCGCTTGGGGACCGAGCACGCACGAGGATACCAGGTCGTGCGCCATGTGCGGCTCAGTGGTCGCTGAAAAGCGGTCGAACATGCTCTGGCAGTCGCGGCGATACCCCTCGGTGTCGCCGGCCGCCAGCCGCGCTGAAACACGAAAAGTCCACAGCCGCGCGTCGTCGGGCCGCTGCTCGCTGACCACGGTGAAGTGCTTGGCGGCGGCGCCCCAGTCGCCGGCGTGGACGGCCATGTAGGCGCGGTTGAACGTCATCTCCAGCAGCACCTGCGGGTCGCCCGGCCTGGCCGCGAGCGCGGCGGCGTAGATTCTGTCGGCTGTCGGTTTGTCTCCCAGCGGCGCCAGCGCCCGCGCCCGCAACACGCTCAGTCGTGGGTCATCCGGCGGCGCGGCGCCGCGCAGTTCCAGGCATGCCCGCTGATAATTGACGCGGAACTCCAGCCAGTCGCTCCAATACACCGGCCAGCGCGGCTCGGCTTCTTCGTGTGTCGCCCAGCGGTTGCCGTCGGCGAGCTGAAACGTCGCTTCTAGCCAGCGGTCTCGGACTTCGTCGGCCTGCTTCAGCGCTGCCAGCGCGTCGGCGGAACGGCCCAGTCGGTGGCAGGCCAGCGCCAACAGCGGGTAACTGGCCTCGCGGCCTGGCCAAGACACCTGTTTGTCAAGTAAGTCGCGGAAAGTCTTGACCGCCTGCTCATCGCGTCCGGCGCGTTGCTCGGCCATGCCCACCGCGTACGGAAACCAATCGACGTTCGGATACGCCCGCGTCACGGCTTGCGCTAACTCGGCCAATTCACTGACGTCAACATTCGGATCGGGAAGTGCCAGGTTGAGCCGGACCAATTCCATGGCGGCCATCGGATCGCGCGTGCCGGAGAACCGTTCGCGCATGCGCGCACAAAGCCTCAGATAAGCGTCGCGGTCGCCCGCGTCGAGATGCGTGAGTCCCAAAAGCAGCCACTTCCAGCCCACCTCGGGGGCTCGCAGATCAAAAGCCTGTTGCCAGTCGCGTCGCACCCAGTCCCACAGACCCAGCCGGGCATACAAATGTCCGCGCGCGTCCCAAGCGCCTTGGTGCTCAGGCCGCCGTTCAATAGCACGGGTGAAGGCCAGGGCCGCGTCGTCCCAGCGCCGCTCGTCGGCCGCGCGCCGGCCCCGCTCCAACCAGCGCTGGGCGGCAAGCAGGTCGTCAAACGCCTGGCGGCGCTGCTGGGCGTGATGGTCGGCGTCGTCACGCGCGGCACGTTCCGAACGACGCGCCGCCTCGGCCTCGCGCCATTTCCAACTCACGCCGGCAAAGCCGAGCACGACCGTCACCAACAGCAACATCAGCAACGCGGCCGCCAGAGGATTGCGGCGGCACCAGCGGCCAAATTGCTCCCAGGGGCGCGGGCGGCGAGCCAGAATCGGCCGGTCGTCGAGAAACCGTTGCAAATCCTCCGCCAGCGCCGCCGCCGAGGCATAGCGATCGGCCGGCCGCTTGGCCATTGCCTTACGCACGATCGTGTCCAAGTCTCGCGGCATTTCCGGGATAAGCTTTCTCGGCGCCGGCGGCTCCTCTTCCTCGATCCGGGCCAACAGTGTGAGCCGATCCGATCCGCTGAACGCGGGCCGCAGAGTCAGCAGCTCGTAGAGCGTGACGCCCAGGCTATAAAGATCACCGCGGGCGTCCGACTCGCCGGTGAAGCGTTCGGGCGCCATGTAACGCAAGGTTCCCACCACGTCGCCCGTCTGAGTCAGATCGCCGCCGTCATCCTTCACCAGGCCGAAATCCGCGACCCAAACCGTGCCGCGCACGTCCAGCAAAAGGTTCGAGGGCTTGATGTCGCGATGCAGTATCCGCTGCGCGTGCGCGTAGGAAAGCGCTTCGGCCACCTGCCAGCCGATGCGGGCCACGCTCCGGTAATACTGCCGGTTCGACTCCGTGGACAGCCCGGAAACGTCGGACGCCGAACGATCGCGCGGGCGATTGTCAGCCGCGCCGAGCGGCGCCGCATCCGCGGCAGGCGGCGCGGGCGAATCAACGAGCGTCCCGCCGGTCGTGCGACGCACGTCCGAAGGCCCGTTCCCAGGCGCTTGGTTCAGACACTCCCTTTCTCCGGCCGCGATTTCCTCCGTTGCCGCGGGACAACCTCCGGCCAGTGCGAACTGCCCGCTGACCAGCGCACCGGCCAGGCCAAGACAAGATTCCGCCGCAACGGGGCCGCCTTCCACACGGCCGGCCGGCGCCGCGGGGCCGTCCGCCGGCGGCGTCTCGGCGCGACGCAGGCGACGAACCTCGCCCAGCACCTCGTCGAGCGCCTGCCCTTGAATGAATTGCATCGCGTAATAAAAGTTGCCCGCCGACTCGCCGACATCGAACACCGGCACGATGTTGGTATGGTGCAAGCGGGCGGCCGCTTTCGCCTCGCGGCGGAAGCGTGCGAGGCGCAGCGGATCCTGCGACGCTCCCCGCGGCAACACCTTCAGCGCCACGCGCCGCGCGAGTGATTCTTGCACGGCCTCATAAACCGTGGCCATGCCGCCGCGGCGCAACTCGCGGACGATGCGATAATCGTCCAGGCGTCGCGGCGGAGACGAGCCGTGAAGCTCATCGCGATGGCTCGGAGGCTGGCCGATACCGGCTTCTTCCAGCACCGCCAACGCCGGAAACACCTCGCGAATTTCGTCGGCCAGTTCGGGATGCTTGGCGGTGTACTCGCTCAGCGAGGGTCTTTCGCCCTGACGGTAGCGCCGCAGAAACTCTTCGGCCAGTTCTTCGACGGGATTGCGTTGCGCGCTCGATTGATTCATGGCCGCGGATCCTCGTCGCCGCCGGGCAGATCGGCCAAAATCGCCCGCAATCGCTTGAGCGCCCGCATGTAACGATTGCTGGCGGCCGCCTTGGAAATGCCAAGCACTTCGGCCACCTCGTTGTTGGAAAGCTGCTCAAAGTGCCTTAGCGCCAGCACTTCGCGGTCGAGCGCGGGCATTTGGTCGAGCGCCTCCCGCACGCGAAGTTGCAGTTCCGCGCGCAGCGCCGCCTGGCTGGGACTGCTCTCCCGGCCGAGCAACCCCGCGGCCAGCGACTGCGAACTGACTTCCGGCAAAGCGTTCTGGTAAATGGGAACCTCCAACGAAGCGTTTCGCATCCGCCTGCCGAGGTGATGGCGGTGCAACGCATGCAGCTTGCGCGCCGCGATGAACCTCAGCCAGATGAAGAAAGGCGTCGTGGGATTGCGGAGGTAATCGGCCAACGACCGGGAAAGCTCAAGATAGGTTTCCTGCAACACGTCGGAAGGATCGAGCCGGCCTCGCAGCCGCACGTCGAGCCGGAGATAGATCATCCGCCGCAGGCGCTCCTGATGCCGCTCGTACAAATCGCCCAAGGCACGCGCGTCGCCGCGACCGGCACGCGCAAGCAATTCAGCGGTATCGTCTGGTGGCTTCATCATGGAACATCCTGAATAGCGCCTGCCGTTTATCTTGGCCCGGTTCGGCCAATGCCGCAAGTAACGGCCGCCCCACTTCTCACGTTCTACTCGCCAAGTGGCTTGGTGGGTTTCCCTGCGCGCCGCCCTCGACAATGTGTCTTCCCGCGTTGTACCACGCCGTTGGCTTGGCGTGTCGTCGCCTTTTCGACAACAACCGCCCGGCGGACGCGCTTTATCTCGTGACATGAGGGCCGAATGCGAAGTCGAGAATCGTTTCGGCAATCGCCCAAATACCCACTCTAATGGGTTGGTATATATGCAAAAACCCCGTATTTCCACGGGCGGTGCAAATTTGCACCGGGCGGGGCCTTCTTGCCGCCCCGGCGGCCTACAAGCTCGACGCAGAATTCGTGAGAATACTGGCCCTAATCCGCCATGACCGTGACGGGCCAGGAGGCCCATCCTGCAGGCTGACGACTTGATACCAAGGTTTGAGCTTTCTCATGGTTCGGTTGGCGGACAAAAACATGGGGGACAAAAAAATGAGGAAGAAGTCATTTGAATCTATCCTGCCGCGTTGCAGCCGAGAACCGTCCATCTCTCTTCATTTTTTTGTCCCCCA
>DASVGM010000450.1:0-10647 GCA_036379555.1 Pirellulales bacterium
CGAATGGTTTCGATGCGTCGCGCTGCGGCCGCCTCATCGGCCGGCCAAGGCCGCGAAAGTACGGCGGCGGCGGCTTCTTTGGAGAGCAACGCCGAGCGCTCGAACCGCACCAGGCGGCAAAGCACGCCCACTCCCTTTTCGTCGTGCAGCGCCGCAACTTGCTTGATGCGCTCGATCCGATCCGCTTCGCCACGGCTCTCATAATCGCCCAGTAGGGCTTTGATCTCCGCCGGGTCGCTGTCGAGCACCGACGCCAATCGCATGGTTCTCACTAGGTAACGGGCACGCGACTGAATCTCCAGATCGTCGGCGATTTCCTCCGCTTCGCTGAGGGCGTCGAACGCTTCAAAACCGATATCCGACAGCGCCTGCTGAGCCCGTTCGCGGTCGAAAAAGTCGTCGGCGCCCAGTTGCGCGATGAGCGCCGCGATTTCCTCCATCCGCTGAATCGCGTCGGCCGTGTCCGTCCGGTCAGCCGTGTCGGCAGCCGTCGGCGGCGCCGCCGTAATATCAGCCGCGCCAATTTCGGCGGTGATGAACGGTGGGGCAATCGTCATTGCCGGCCAGGTCAAAGCTAGCGCCAAGAACTTGATTTTCATACAAAACGCTCGTTCCTCGGTACGTTTTGCCGTCGGCAAAACCATCCATTAAGCATAGCCGGCAGGGCAAGATACGTGAAGGCGGGTCAGCGTCCGTGCAAATGGCACGTGCCGCCGTCACAGTCGGCTACACGGCCGAATCGATAGCGGCGATTGGCGATTTGCCGATAAAGCCAACTCCACAACGGTCGCGTGCCGGGCAGATGCAACAGCGGCGCCAACCACCACAAGGTCGGCAACCGTCGTGAGAGGTAACGAATGGCCAGCGCCCCGGCATGCCGCCGCCCCGCGCGGTCGATGACATACATTTCCTGCATCAGCGCTTCGTGGGTCAGATCGGGATAACGATCGGGCACACGCGGGTCGTGCAGCGAAAGATACGATAATCGCCCGCCGCGGTCCCAGCGGGCCAGCCGGCGGATTTGGCCGGTGCAGATCCGGCAGTGTCCGTCATAAATGACCACGTCGGCTTGCGGTCGCTCGTCGGGCGATGGCAACGCGGTTTGGACGGCGGTGGCGGTCGTAGTCATGGAAGAATCCCTTTTTGGGCGATGGTCGCTCCGCGACGAAGGAAAGCGGCGATGAATTGCCGCACTCCACGACGCCAATCCGCACCGCAAAGTCATGAGCGCGGTCGAAACCGAACCCGCAGTCCGGGCGGCACGTTTCGTTTCCAGCGGAGGGCATGGGAGTCGAACCCACAACCCCGTAAGGGGCATCTGATTTCGAGTCAGACCGCTAGCCATTCGCTTACCCTCCAGCAAGCCCTTCGGCTTTTTGATTTTACGCCATTCTCGGTTCGCTTGCAAACGATTCGTTCACTTGAGATCGGCCGCGATACGCAGCCCGACATTGCCGCCTAGATAGTCGGCGCGGTTGCCCGTGTAATCGGCCGGCAAGTCAATGGAGGTGAAGGCCGCGTGAACGAGTTTCTCGGCGTCCCAGGCGCTAAGCCCATAAAACCGGCCGTCGGAAGCAAATTCCCAAACATTGCCCAACATGTCGTATAAACCAAACGGATTCTGCTTTTTCTTGCCGACCGGCTGAACCTTTTCCGGCGACTCGTCGCGGAACCAGGCGTAATCGCTCAATTTGCCCGCAAGGCTGGACGGCTTGCCGCAGGCATGCGCGAACTCTTCCGGCGTGGGCAAACGGAACTGGAATCGTCGCCCGATCGGCAGGCCGTTGAGCCTGGCCAGCAATCGGCGGCAGTCATTGAACGAAACGAAAACCTTCGGCTGATCGCGGGCCACGGCCACGCCGCTCAGCAGCGCCATCCACTGGCCCTCGGTGATTTCGGTCTGCCCAAGCCAAAAACTCTTCACTTTTCCATCGTCATCGGCCGGAATCTTCATCAGCCGCAACGCGAGGCCGGGGGCCAGCGGCACGTCGGTGAAATCGTCATCATCGCTGGTTTGACCGTCGGCGGCGGCGGCGACCGTCACTTCGCCCGAAAACTTCATGCGGCGCTGCGCCCGCGCGCGTGCCAATCCATTCAAACCGGCGGCGGCGCGAGCATACCAAAAGACGGCCCGCGCCCGCAGAGCGGCGCGCTGCCGGTCATTTTCCAAGCTATCCGCCACTTGCCACCAGGCGTCGGCCAGGGCGAGTTGCCGGGGCGGCTCCGCGGGGCCATCGGTCTCGCTCTTGGCCGCGGAGCGAATGTCGTCGTCATCGGCCAAGACGAGATGCGGCAGAGCCTCGTTCCATTGATCGAGCGCGGCCAGATTCATGCCCATCACGCGGTTGGCTTCAGGGTCTTGAGGATCTTGCTTGAGCAGCGCCTCGGCTTTGGCCAACAATTCGGCCTCGGCGCGGTTCTCACGGCGATGCGCCTCGATCTTGGTTCGTTTGCCCGCCAGCTCTTTACGCAGACGCGCGTCGCGCATTTTGGTGGCGATGGTTTCGCCCACTTTGGCGGCCTCTTCGGCGACATCCAAGCGTCGCGCATTCATTGCTTCGTCAATCAACTCAATGACGCGGTTCACAAGTTTGGCTCGCGCGGCGACGCTCTTGGCGCTTTTGCCGGCCGCCTCCAGCAGTCGGAGCTTGCCGGCCGGCACGTCATAATCAAAGCTCTTGCCCAGGCGATCGAGCGCCTCCAGCGACAGGCTGATGTTGCCGCTTTCCACGGCGGCGTCGGCCACGACAAGGTAAATGGCCGCCTGCCGGGCGTCGTCGTCGTTGGTGGCGTCGGCCGCGTCCAGAAAGGTTTTCAAGTCGGCCGCGTCGCCCTTCTTCAATTGCTTGAAATAACGATCGCGGGCGACAATCCTCGCGGCGTCGAGTTTCGACTTTTCGGGCATCGGCTTGCCCGCCAGCGCGGTTTCGCCAACGTACAAAACCAACAAAGCGGCAAATATGATCCGCATGAATGCTTCCCTCGGTTTCTTCGGCGAACATCTCGACAAGGCAGGATCGCAAGGCGTAACTTGCCTTATTCTCAAAAACCAGTGCTAAGATAAGTCCGCCTACTCCGGTTGGCAAGTCTCTTCCCCCCGAATTTGTCAATTTCGAGCGATACCGCTAGAGCCGCAGCGCGCGACCGGCCTTCACGTCTTCGACGAAACGGGTGAGCTCGTCTCCACCGCTTGGATATACGACGTCGCCCAACTGGCGGAGACGCTCGACGTCAACGCTCGAATGGTTGCGTAAGACCATTTGCGCGAAATCGCTGGCGTCTGAATGCTTTTTTGGTATTTCTCGGTTTCGCGACACCATCGCGGCGAACTTGGCGGCCAGGGCGAATTCGAGGTTGGGTACGTCATGCGTTTGGCCCACGCGGACGCAGTTTTTGAACGCCTCGCGATAAAGGTCGTTGGGTCGCATGACATCGATCACGGGTTCGGCATTCGCCGGATCCAAAAAACGTGTGACAACCGGTAATTCGCGCACAAGCAACTCCGGCCAGGCGGCGTGAATGGCGCGCACCGCCTTGGCAAATCGCCGCTTTTCCACGACGACATCAACGTCGCGCGTGGCACGCGGCTCCGAAAGCCAGCCGCTGATGCCATGCTGCCCCATCAGCACAAACCGCACGCCGGCTTCGTTCAAAACGCGAATCAACTCATGAGGTTCCACTTGCACGGCGTCGGGCCTGTGCATTTTGTATTGCGTGCGAGTGAGCCAATCGACCGATTCGAGCGCGGCGCCGTGATCGGTCGGCCCGCTTTTGATCGGCGGGTCATGATCTTTCCAAAGATCGCTCCCGCCGCGCGGCGGCGCCTTAGGTCTTTTGGTTGCCATTTTCCACACTCCGCGAACGCGTCAAAACCACTTTTCCCATTCTACCCTTTCCCCCCGGCGGGCGTCAGGCAACTTTCATGGAGTTTCGCTTTTGACACACGCGGCCTCCGGCGATATGCTCTGCCGCGCGTTGGGTTCGTTCGATCGGTGTGATTTGTCGGTGGGCCAGACCCACCCTACGTGCTTTCAGCAAGGGAGATGCCGCTTGGCCGCGCGACAAAGTGTACTCGTGGTGGATCCACTGGAAGAAACGCACGAAGTGTTGCGCACCGCCCTGGGTGACCAGGGAATTGAGGTCGTCGCGGCGCGCAGTTCGATCCACGGGCTGTCCTTGGCCCGGCGGCGCGAGGTGAGCCTGATTGTATACGACTTGGAAAGCGACGGGGTATCGGGAGTTTTAACGGGTAAACTGCTGTTGGAATCGGCCTCGCGCGGCACCCCTCTTTTGGTGTTGGGAAACGCGCGTCGCCCGGCGGCTGGGCTGACCGGCTGCCAAAGCTTGCCCAAACCCTATCACTATGCCGCTCTGATTCGTAGAATCGAGGAACTGCTGGGCGCCGCTGAGAAGAGTGCCCGGCGGAGCGATGCCCGGGCGGCATGATCGTGCTTGCCGCCGTCGCTGGAACGGTCAGGTGACACTTGTCTTCGCTTTTTGTATTTCGCGGCAACAATCAAGGTATGCGCTTCGAGCTGGAAGCGGACATGCTGACGATTGGCCGCGATTCAGCCAACGGCATTCAATTGCACGACACGGAAGTGTCGCGCCGCCACGCGGAACTTCGCCGCACCGGCGCCACCTTCACGCTCACCGATCTGGCCAGTTCCAATGGCACTTACGTCAACGGCGAGAAGATCACCGTGCGCGAGCTGTCCAATGGTGATGAGTTGCAGCTTGGCGGCACGCAGATGCTGTTCACCTGCCTGGCCGATGAATCGACCGACGACATCGCCGACAAGATCGACATTATCGCCCGCCAGCAGCCGGGCGATCAGTCGCGCATCATCCATTCCATTCGCGAGTCGGAAGGGAGCCGCCTGTTCGATCTTGGCGCGGACGTTTCCGGCAGCCCCTGGCTGGCGCGCGCCCGCGGCAACTTGCAGGTGATGTATCGCACCGCGTTGGCGGTCAGCCATACACTCGATATCGACCAGCTCTTAAACCGCATCATGCAGCTTATTTTTGAATGGGTCGAGGCCGACCGCGGCTGCATCATGCTGGTCGACGCCGCCGGCGGAGAGCTGACGCCGGCCGTGCGCCGCAATCGCAAGGGGCTGAACCCCGACGACCGCATCAAGATCAGCCAGACCATTCTGGATTACGTCATGGAGCACAACGAGGGCGTGCTGACCAGCAACGCCCGTGACGACGACCGCTGGAACCCGGCCGTGAGTATTCTGCAGATGGGCGTTTGCGAAGCGATCTGCGTGCCAATGCGCGGCCGCTACAACATGGTCGGACTGATTTATATCGACACCACGATTTCCGCCCAGCGCATCATTCAGCAGCAATCGACGACTAAATTCAGCGACGAACACCTGAAACTGATGATCGCCATCGCCCATCAGGCCGCCTTGGCCGTGGAAGACACGCGCTATTACTCGGCGATGGTGCAGGCCGAGCGGTTGGCGGCGGTGGGGCAAACCATCGCCACCTTGTCGCACCATATCAAGAACATTTTGCAAGGCATTCGCGGCGGCAGCTTTTTGATTAAAGAGGGGTTGGCGCAGCACGACGAACACATGGTCCGCAAGGGGTGGGAGTTTGTCGAGAAAAACCAGGAGCGGATCTCGCACCTGGTGATGGACATGCTCACCTTCAGCAAAGAACGCGAGCCGGAACTGGTGCCGGCCGACATGAACGAGGTGGCCGCCGACGTCGTTGAGCTGATGGCTTCCAGGGCCAAAGAAAAGAACGTGGAACTGGTGTTCACACCGGCCGAGAAACTCCCCACGCTCATTTTCGACCCGGAAGGGCTGCACCGCGCGATTCTGAACGTGGTCGGCAACGCGCTCGACGCTTGCGAACGGGCGGCGGTGGAGGCGGTGGCCGACGATGAAACGCTCATCGCCGATGCCGAGCACAACGCCGAAATCCTGCAATCGCGTGCGGGCCGGGTGGAGGTGGGCGTGCAATACGATCGCGAGCACCGCCAGTTGCGGATCATCGTCGGCGACAACGGGCAGGGCATTCCGGCCGACGAGATCGAGCATGTCTTTTCGCTGTTCGTCTCGAAGAAAGGCAACCGCGGCACGGGCCTGGGGTTATCGGTAAGTCAAAAGATCGTTCAGGAGCATGGCGGCCGCATTGAGGTGACCAGCCGGGTTGGCGAAGGCAGCGTGTTCAGTCTGCAATTGCCCGCCGTTTTTCCCGAGCAGCCCGGCTCGGGCACGTCGGTGGAAATCAAGCCGAAGTAGTGCGTTGCACCGACTGCATCGTAGGGTTCGAGTCGACTGGAGGATGGGCCTCCTGGCCCGTCGCGTTCGCTTGGTGACGGGCTAGGAAGCCCATCCTACGCTACGACCGCGAAAACGCAGTCTGGACCAGGCACTAGGCGGCCTTGCAATTTGCCGGGCGTGGCCGCGCGACGGGACGATCGAAATTTCGGGTCGAACGGATGGCGTATGGCCGCTTGCCCTGGCATTCGTAATACGTGCGCGTCGAAACCTCGCCCAACATGCCGAGCAGGAAGAATTGCATGCCCGCCAGCGCGCCGAAGAAGCTCAGCCATAAAAGCGGGTTAGAGGTGATGTCGATGCCGGCGACGAGTTTCATCACCACGGCCGTGGCGGCGGCCAGTCCGCCCACCGCCAGGCCGGCCAGGCCCAGTCCGCCGAAGAGCCGCATCGGGCACGATTGATACTCGATCATATATTTGACCGTAATCAAATCGAGCAGGACGCGCAGCGTGCGAGACAGGCCATATTTGGAAACGCCGAACCGCCGCGGACGATGATTCGTCTCCACCTCGACACAGTTCGCCCCGCGCCAATGCGCCAGGATGGGAATGAAGCGGTGCATATCGCCATAGAGTTGCAGCTCGTCGGCGATTTCGCGGCGCATCGCCTTGAGCGTGCAGCCCAGGTCGTGCGCCGCGAACCCGGTCGCTCGTGAGATCAACCAATTGGCGACGCGCGAAGGAATGGCGCGCCGCAGCAGGTCGTCGTGCCGCCTTCGCCGCCAACCATGCGCCAAGTCGTGGCCTTCGTCAAGCTTGGCCAACAAGAGCGGAATATCGGCCGGATCGTTTTGCAGGTCGGCGTCGAGCGTCACAATCAAATCGCCTGACGCCAAATGCAGGCCGGCGGCAAGGGCCGCCGTCTGTCCGAAGTTGCGGCGCAAGTGGATCACGCGCACGGCCCCGTCGCAAGCGGCGATGGCGTCGAGCACGGCGGCGGAGCCGTCGGTCGAACCATCGTTGACGAGCACGATTTCATAAGAACAGCCGAGCGCCCGTGCGACGCTCGTCACTTCGGCGTGGAGCGGCTGGAGATTCGGCGCCTCGTTATAAACCGGGATGACGATCGAGAGTGATTGCATCTTGACGCCTAACGATTTTGTGCCGCACGCTGAGCCAGGGTGTTTCGGCGCCCTAGCACCACGACTTCGCTGCGGCGTAAGAAACGCTGCTGGCGCGAAACGATGGTGACGTCCGGCGGCAGACGCGAGCGCAACTCGCGATAGCCGCGGCTGTGCGTGACCAGCAGCGCCTCGGGCGAAGATCGCAAAAAACGCAAAGCATACCGGGCTTCTTCGTAATGCGGAATACGCCGATGCGCGTAATACACCATGCCAGGCACGGCAAGGTCGAAGGCCGCCGGCTCGAACCTTGAATCGCCATGCAAGGCGTCCGGCAACGCCACGCTGTTTTGATGCCGGCTGACTCGAACCGCGGCGAAGGAAAACGTCAATGTCACAAACGCCAAGGCGCTGCCGGCCAACGCCAAGGCCGCTCTGCGCGGCGCGCGGAACGCCCAGATGAGCGCAGCCAGTGAGCCGATCACCAACGGCAACCCGATCAAGCCGAGAATGGCTTCACCGGGCAAGACGTAATGATCCAAGATCGGCAAGGCAATCAACAGAGCGATGCCAACCAGCGCCAACGAAACCAGGCCCTGCCGAAGCAACCAGCGATTCAGCTTTTGCGGTTCCGTCAACCAGCCGTCAATCCAGGCGGCCGTCATTATGGCCAACGCCGGAAAGGCGGGCGTCGCGTAGCTGGGCAGCTTGGTGCCCGATAACGAAAAAAAGCCAACCCAGGCGCCGGCCCAACAGGCGAGGAAAAGATAGGCCGCCCAATTCGTCGACCGCCGCATTTGAACAACCGTGCGGACAACGGCCTGCGGCAGCACGATCGACCAGGGAAAAAACCCGAACAAAATCGCCGGCAGATAATACCAGATTGGCCCTTGGTGGCCTTCCATGGGCTGCCAGTAACGGTTGAGGTTGTGAGTGCCGAGGAAGCCCGACAACCACTCACCATCGGTGGCGATGCCGACCAGCAGATACCACGGGCCCGCGATCGCCGCGATCACCGCCAAGGCCGTGAAGGGGCGTAATCGCCAGCCCGCCGCCAGCCAGGCGGCCGGCGACAAGAAACGCAGTAGGCGGGCCGGCCGCGAGGATGATTGCGACGTCAACAAGCATTGCCGTACGATGACGACGTAACTAACGAGAACCAGCAAAGGCAACACGGCGGCCACAGGGCCTTTGGCCAGCACGCCCAGCGCCATGGCGCCGTAGGCCAGCGGCAGATCCATCGTTCGCCGGGGCAGAAAGTCGGCGAGTTGGTTGGCTCCGGCCAGGGTTCCGCTGGCGCCCCAGGCGCCGCGCACAAAGAAAAACATGGCCAGCGTGGCGCAAAAGATCATCACCGAGTCGGGCGTGGCGGCACGCGCCGCGACGACAAACATAAGCGTGGTCGCCAAAATCCAGCCCGACCATAAGCCAACTCGCGGCCCCAGCAGGGTGCGCCCAATATGGTAGGTGAGCAGCGTCGTGCCCAAGGCGGCCGCCGCCGACCAAAACCGCGCGGCAAACTCACCCACGCCAAAAGTTCGATAGGCCGCCATCATCAGCCAATAAACCAACACCGGCTTGTCGGTACGCAGGTCGCCGTTGAAGCTGGGAATCAGCCAGTCTCCGCGATCGAGCATTTCACGAGCGCACTGCGCGTTTTTCGGCTCGTCGTCGTCCCACAATCGAGCGCCGCCCAAGTTAAAGAAAAAAGCGCAGGCCGCCGCCGCGAAAAGCAGCGCCTGTCGCTGACCACTGAACCGCATCGTTGCCGCTCTCAAGGAAAAAACTTCAAAGGCGAGAGTTTACGATTGCCGTGTGAAATGCGACAACACCAATACTGAACTTTTGCCAAAATCCGATTCCTGCTATGCAAGTGGCCATGAATAGCCAAAGTCAACCGGCGGCCGCGACGTTGCCCACGCCGCTGGAAAATGTCGCGTGCCGTGTGGCGCCGCCGGCCGCGGATTATCGCAAGTGGTTGTTGCCTCCGCTGGTCTTGCTGCTGCTGGCCGCCGTGGCTGTGGCGGTTGATGTGCCGCTGGCGCGTTGGGCATCGGGGCGGAATTATCCGCGGGTGGTGCGCGAGTTGATGAGCCTGGCCGAGGCTTTCGGGCATGGCGTGGGGGTGACAGTCGTCTTGTTGATCGTTTACACGCTCGACCCCGCGCGCCGTTCAGCGCTGCCGCGCGCGATTGCGGCCATCCTCGCGGCAGGCTGCGGGGCCAACCTGGTCAAACTCTTTATTTCGCGCAGCCGCCCAGGCTCGACGGATCTTGCCCATCTCACCGGCTGGCAAACATTTTCAAACTGGTTTCCCTTGGGAGGCAACGGCAGTGGTTGGCAAAGTTTTCCCTCGGCTCACACGGCGACGGCAGTCAGCCTGGCATTGGTTTTAAGTTGGCTTTATCCGCAGGGGCGACGCCTCTTCGTAGGGGCGGCCGCGGCGGTGGCCGCGCAACGAGTGCTCGGCGGCGCTCATTTCCTCAGCGATGTACTGGCCGGCGCGGCCGTTGGGTGGTGGTGCGGCTATGCGGTGCTGCGATCCGGCGCCCTTTGCGGCCGGCGCGGCGGCAAATCCGCTCTTGATATTTTCTTCGTCGCCCGCTAATCAAGGCAACAGCGGGCGCGCTTGCATCGCTTTCGCGTCCGTTTTGCCCATTTAGCCTTGTTTAGCCCCGTTCTCAGCGTTGCGGCGTCGCGCGCGGCGGGCCGCAAAAGCGCGCCAAGAGAGCACAGCCACCGCCCCATGTTTCCGTCATCGCCCGGCGAGAGCATCATGGCCTATTCGCGCCCGCTCGGCCGCTTCGCGCTCGTTTGCTGGCTGGCGGCTCTCGGCGGTTGCGGCGCCACGCAATACGTCAAAGTGCGCTCGGTGCCGCGCAGCCCGTTGGTCGAGCAACTCAAGCTTACCTCGCGCGGCGGGCCGCAGCCCAGCGGTCGCACGGCCCAATTGCTGCGTCAATACGCCCTGCTCGACATGCTGCACGGCAACATGCAGCCGCTGCTCGACAAGTTTCAAGCCGTTCTCGACCGCGAAACGACGCCCGACAAAATCTATGCCTTCGCGGAGCTGAACTACATCGCGGGTCTCAAGGCCGAGTTGAAAAACCCGGACCTGGCGCTCGATTATTTTGGCACGACGGTCACGCACGCTTATCTGTACTTGTTTGATACGCGTTTCGGGCCGCTGCGCAATCCGTACGATCCCGAGTTTCGTGGTGCCTGCGAGCTTTACAACGGCGCCTTGGAAAGCGCGTTGCGGCTGCTGCAAAAACGCGGCGGCCT
>DASVGM010000451.1:0-5104 GCA_036379555.1 Pirellulales bacterium
GGCACGCAAATGAACCCTCCATGCCAAAGTGCCGTCACAAGCCGTTTCCCAGCGAGAGCAACGAGTCCTGTACGCCAACTCGGCTATCTTCAACGGAAACGCAAAAGTCGTTCGTTCATTTGTAATCAAGCAAGAACAACCCTATCATGGCGGTTGATTGCGGCCGCGTCAGCGTTGCCCCCGCAAACGCTTGCAGCGGTCTACGTTGCCATTGACCCTAGCTCACGCCTTAACGAAACGCACAAAATCATGGGCCTGACGATTCACTATTCCTTCAAACCACAATGCGATAGCCCTGAGGCGGCGCGGCAGATCGTGGAACAACTACGGCAAAAAGCGCTCGACCTGCCTTTTCTTCAAGTCGGCGAAATCATTGAGGCCGCCGGCGAAGAGGCTGATTACGAGCGGCTCGAGCGCGATGACGCGCGGCTCTGGTTGCTCCTGCAGTCGTGCCGGTTTTTGGAACGGGACGCGGGGTTTTTCCGCGTCAAACCGGATCACGTCATTGCCTTCAGGACATTGCCGCGCCAGGGTTCCGAAGAAGCCAACTTCGGCCTGGCGAGCTATCCTGCGACCATCGAAGTCGATGATGGCGAAATGCCGACCGGCCTGGGCAAATGGTCGTGGGAGTCGTTCTGCAAAACGCAGTATGCCAGCAATCCACAGGTGGGCGGCACGCAAAACTTTCTGCAAGCGCACCTGGCGGTGGTCGCGTTACTCGACGCCGCCGCCCAGTTGGGAATTCTGGATCAGGTAGGCGATGAAGGCGGTTATTGGGAACATCGCGACGCTCAAAAGCTCGCCGGTGAAGTCAACATGTGGAACACCATGATCGCGGGCGTCGCCGGCCGCGTGAAAGATTTGTTCGGGGCGGAGACTTCGGCACCAATCACCCAATTTCCCAACTTTGAACATCTCGAGGCTAAGGCCCAACCGCCCGAGGAATCCGAGGAAGAAGACGAATAACCTTGCGTGCCGGTGGGCAAAGGAGGATGGGCTTCCTAGCCCGTCACGTTCGTTTGGTGACGGGCTGCTCTCACACCCTTACCTACTTACCTACGCGCGCGCAGCTACTTATTCAGTAGAGGTCAACGCGTAGGTAAGAAGGTTAGGGGGTGGAGAGCAGCAAGGTAAACACGCGGGCGCGTACGATAGCGCGCCACCGTAAGGAATGTGCGCCAAAGCGCCGAGCGCGCGCCCATTCTAACCATTGTCAACCTCCCGGTGTCAAGGGCCGGCGCGGAATTCCAAATAGCGGTCTGTTGACCGCACCTCGCTGGGCGGATACGACGTCGAACATGGGCAGCCTTATTTCCTGGGGCGGCACCTCGCATGCGATGGAAGAAGAACTTAGGTTGGTGAACTCCCTCTTGGCGCACGCCGTCGGCGTTTTGGCAGCGCGTTCGAGCGCTTCGGGGTGTTCTTCGTCCATCGCACGCGAGGTGCCGCCCGCCTAGGAAGCCCATCCTACACGGCGACCGCCCTGCGGCGCCGGAGAATCTAGCGTGAGCAACGCACGAGGTCCGGGCTATGCCAGAGGATCCTCAAGAGAGTCAAGCCCTAGAGACTCAAGCGGCCGCGAAAGGGGATCGTCGGCGTCAGCATTGGGCGACTTGTCTGTCGGGCGCACCACGACACGCGTGCCGCGCACTTCCACCACCTGCACCCACTGGCCCTTTTCAATCGCCACGCCTTCGCTCAAAGCGTCAATCTGTTCGCCGTCAATCACAACGGCGCCGCTGGGCAGCATCAGGCTTTTGGCCTGTCCGATGCGGCCGACGAGCGCTTTTAACTGCCGCCGCTGATCGCTTTGCGGCAAGACCTCTTCGCTCTTCGGCGCGCCCAGCATGATGCGGCGGCCAATCGGCGTTTCGGGCCAATAATGCAAGGCGGCCACCAGCACGGCCGGAATGGCGAAGACCGCCATGCCGAGAAAGCTCAGGCCATACCAAGGCCCGCGATAAAACGCCAAACCAATCGCGGAAAGCACCGACGCGATGGATAGAAATCCAATCACGCCGCCCGAGGGAATAAAGATTTCCGCCACTGCCAAGCCGACGCCCAAGAGCATCAAGAGAGCGGCCCAAGTCAAAGGGTCTAACATGTCGGCGGCCTCATGAAAGTCCGCGAACCACGACGCGATTGCCCCGCACCTCGACCACTTCAACCGGCAGGCCGCGGTCGACAAATTCGCCATCGGTCAATACGTCGACCAGTTCGTCGTCAAAACGAGCTTTGCCGCTGGGAACCAAGGGCGTGAAGGCCACTCCCCGTCGGCCAAGCAGATGCTCCTGGCGCGCCAGCGATTCGCGCTCGTTCAGACGCGACAATTCTTCGTTGGAAGGCGGCGCCAGCACCATATTGCTAAACATGGGCGCGTGCGGCAAATAGCGCCGCATCAGCGCCGCGGAAACAATCACGCCCACTCCCGCCCCGGTCAGCACCAACAGGCTCCTGCGCAAGTGGTCAAACTGGTATTCGTTTCGCGGCAACACAAAGGTTTGACTGGCCAAGATCAACGACGAAATGACCAGCAAGCCGCCGGCCAAGCCGAACAGCCCAAAACCGGGCAAGACAAAAATCTCCAGCCCCAGGCAAATCAGCCCCACCACGAAGAGCAGCACCTCCAGCCAACCGGCCGTGCCGCCCAAATACGCGCTCCAAAAATAGAGCAGGAAGCAAATCGCGGCGATCAAACCACCCAAGCCAATGCCGGGTGATTGCAGCTCGGCATACAAAGCCGCCCCGCCCAGCAAGAGCAAAAAGACCGAGATGCCCGGCGAGTTGAGCGCCTGAATCAGAAAATCGGCCCAATTAGGCTCGACCATCCTCATGTCTCGCTCCAGGCCGTAGAGGGTTTTTAGTCCCTGAAAATCATCGACGACCGCGTGAGCCAGGCCGAGTTCCTCGGCCTGCTCGCCGTTCAATTGCAAGGTCTTGCCTTCTTCAATTACGGCCGGCCCGCGTTGCCAGGTTTTGGCGTCGGGCAACTTGGCGGCCTGCTCTTCAGTCAGGTACTCGTTCAATCCGTCGGCCTGACGGGTATAACGGTAGACGGTTTCGCGCGCTTCAACCAGCGCGCCGGCCAAGGCGGGTGAATGGTGCTTTCCGGCGGCGATGGCCGCCAAAGAACTGGCGATGGCCTCCACTTCACCGTCTTCCAAGGCCGCCGCGCCGGAACCGCCCAGCACCGCGCGCGGCCGCATCACAATTTGATCGCAGGCCAGGGCGATGAACGCGGCGTCGCCGCGCGCTTCCGACGGTATGTAAGCCACCGTGCGCCGCTCGTCGGCATCGAGCGTGGAAAGAAAATTGGCCAGGTTGATGCTCTCGTTGGGCGCGCCGCCGGGACTGTCAATCCAGAGACAGAGCAGGTTGGCGTCGTCGCGAATTTGCGTCTGCACGATGTTTTGAATCTGCTCGGTCAAGGCGGCTGAGATCGGCCCTTTGATGTCGATGCGCACCGGACGAATGTCGCCGCTGAGCGCCAGGTCTTCTTCCAGGACGCCGTTTTGCAGGCCGAGCGCCTTGGCCACTTCCTGGCGGTCGTTGGCCAGAAAGCTGACAAACCCCAACTCGCGCGCGCGCTGGCCGCTGAAAATGCCCGGCTTGCCGGCGGCGATCAAGGGCGTTTCCTTGGCGACCGATTTGTGCTTACGAACTTGGCGCAGGCGGTCGGCGCGCACGAACTCTCGGCTGACTTCGGTTTCAACCAACCGCAGATCAATGGACGGATCGAGCATCTTCAGGGCCACGTCCGCCGGCACGGTTTTACGGCTATTGGCCACTTCCACGTAAGCGTTGCGAACCGACGGCTTGACAATATCTTCGCCCTTGCCGGCATCGCCCAGTTGAGCTTCGTCGCCCATGATGATTTCATCACAGGCCAGGGCCACCAACACGGCATGTCCGCTCAGCGTTTGGGGCAAGTACGCGACAGTCGTGGCCCCATTCAGCCGGGGGCCGGAAAGGTAACGCGCCAGATCGTAAGCCTGCCCGAACTTGCTCTCCCCCGAGTTGATCTCAAAAACAATCACCGGCCAATGGCCATTGGCTTTGGCCTTGCGGATGGCTTCGTCGGCGGCGCGATGCACGCGGCGATCGATCTGGTCGGTGATGGGTTGGTTAAGCCGAATGAGCGTACCCACGCGCTGGCGTTGGTCTTTGCCATTTGGGCCGTCCGGCGAAATGGCGGCCGCCTGGTTTTCTTGGCGTGCGGCGTCATTCGCGCCGGCGGGCGCGGCGTGTTCGTCTTCCGCGGCGAAAAGCCGGTCGCCCAGCGCAATGACCGAACCGGCCAGCGCGATCAAGCACAGATAAGGGCGAAAGCAATCTGAAAAACGATCAAGCATGGGGCCTCCGGGCCCTAATCCGCGTTATGCGAGGAGCCGCGGTTCCATTACAGAGCAGAAATCTTGCCACGCCGGAAGCAAAATAGGCGATAGTCGCATCGTCTATTGCCGCCTTGATTATAAGGTCGGACGGCAGCGAGTCAAATTCACCGCCGCTTCGGGCCACGCGCAATACTCGTAAGTTACTATGGCACATGATGATCGGTCAAATCATCGGCACACGCCTGGCGTGCCGCACGCGCGGGGTTTTAGAACCGTTTCCCAAACCGAATTGTGCGGCGGGCCACCGACCCGTCTGACGCAAAAAGATGAATCACACGCATCCCAAGGCCACACCAAGTTCTCCTTGAACTAATCGGGCGGAGACGAAGCCTGCGAAGGCCATCCGCCGATTACGCAACGCGGCTTTCGGATCGACTTTCAATGGCGAAACGTGGCGGCCAGCCCGCTTGTGGTCGGCATCCTTTCGGCCGGCACCACGACGACCTCGCCGCCGGTGCGTAAAACGGCCTCGGCCAAATCGTCGAGCATGTCGTCCACTTCGGGATCGGCGAGCCGAGCTGGCGAGATTCTGCCCGTCACCGCATCCAATCGCCCTGGTATTTCACGATCGGCCTCAATCAGCAATGTGCCAATGCGGGCCGCCGCCACGGCCTGGGCCGCGTCGCTGAGATCGGAAGTTGCCAAATGCCGAGACGCGGCCGTCTGGTAGTTTTCAACGAGCTGGGCCAACCGCGCCAGGTATTTCGGCT
>DASVGM010000452.1:0-4804 GCA_036379555.1 Pirellulales bacterium
CGGCTTTACCCACTTTCAACCCGCGCAGCCGACGACCGTCGGTAAGCGGGCCTGCCTCTGGCTCTATGATCTCGTGCAGGATTTGGAAACGGTCGAAACACGCATTGCCGGGCTGAAAGCGCGCGGCGTGAAAGGCACCACCGGCACGCAGGCCAGTTTTTTGGAACTGTTCGGCGGCGACCATGCCCAGGTTCGCCGACTCGACGAACTGGTGAGCCGCAAAATCGGCTTTGAGGCCGGTTACGCCGTCACCGGACAAACCTATTCGCGCAAGGTCGATGCCCAGGTTTTGGCCGCGCTGTCCGGCGTCGCGCAGAGCGCCCACAAAGCCGCCACCGATCTGCGCTTGCTGCAAAGCATGAAAGAGGTGGAAGAGCCGTTTGAAAAAGAGCAAATCGGCTCTTCTGCCATGGCCTACAAGCGAAATCCGATGCGCGCCGAGCGGATTTGCGGGCTGGCGCGCTACGCGATGAGCCTTGAGTCGAATGCCGCCCAGACGCTGGCCACGCAGTGGTTTGAGCGCACGCTCGACGACAGCGCCAACCGCCGCTTGACGATTCCGCAGGCGTTTCTGGCGATCGACGCCATTTTGATTCTCTATCAGAACATCGCGTCGGGGTTGGTGGTGTATCCGCGTGTGATCGAGTGTCGTTTGCGGGCCGAGCTTCCCTTCATGGCGACGGAAAACATTTTAATGGCGGCGGTCGCGCAAGGCGGCGATCGTCAGGAGTTGCATGAACGGATTCGTCGCCACAGCCTGGCCGCCGCCGCGGTGGTGAAAGAGCAAGGCGGCGCCAACGACCTGCTCGAGCGGTTGGGGGCCGACCCGGCGTTCGCGGCCATCGACCTGGCGGCAACGCTCGATCCGGCTAAGTTCGTCGGCCGCGCGCCGGAACAGGTCGACGAGTTTCTTGACGAGGTGATTGAGCCAATCCGCCGCCGTCATTCCGACCGCCTGGCCGGCGAGGCGGAAGTGTCCGTGTGACGCGCAAAGCGGCCGGCCTCGATCAAGTCTGGATGATTACTGTAACCAAAGGACCATTTGCCCGTGCTCGTTTCTTGGAATTGGATTCAACAATACGTTTCGCTCGACGTTTCGCCCGCTGAGTTCGAGCGCCGGCTGATGATGGCCGGTCTGAACCATGAAAGCACCACCGCCGTCGGCGATGATTGGGCGATCGACTTGGAGATCACCAGCAATCGGCCCGATTGCCTGGGGCATCTGGGCATCGCGCGCGAGGCGGCGGTGCTGTTTCAGTTGCCGCTCAAGCTGCCCGCCGCCGCGCCGCGACCAAGTGCGGCGAAGATCGCCGACCTGACCGGCGTCGCGTTGGAGTGTCCGCGACTCTGCTATCGCTATACCGCGCGGCTGTTGCAAGGGGTGAAGGTAGGTTCTAGCCCGGCCTGGCTCAGCCGGCGGCTGACCACGATCGGCATCGCCGGCGTCAATAATATTGTCGACGTCACGAATTACGTCTTGATGGAATGCGGACAGCCGTTGCACGCCTTCGATTTTAACCGCCTGGCGGGCCGCCGCATTGTGGTGCGCGAAGGGCGTGAGAACGAAACGCTGTTGGCGATCGACCACAAGAACTATGCGACCGGGCCGGGCGTGTGTGTCATTGCCGACGCCGAAAAACCGGTGGGCATTGGCGGGGTGATGGGCGGAGCGGAAAGCGAAGTCACCGCCGCCACGACCGACGTGCTGTTGGAAAGCGCCGAGTTCGCTCCGCTTTCGATTCGCAACACCGCGCGGCGGCTCAATTTGCACAGCGATTCGTCGTATCGTTTTGAGCGCGGGCTTGATCCTGAGGGCGTGGATTGGGCCAGCCGCCGCGCCTGCGAGTTGATTTTGGAGTTGGCCGGCGGCGAGCTGGCCTCGGGCGTCATCGACGTTGGCCGCTCTCCGTCGGCGCGGCAGCCGATTGTGCTGCGCCTGGAGCAACTGCCGCGCATCCTGGGCATTGAGATACCGCCGGATGAAGTGCGCCGCATTTTAGAGGCCCTGGGCAACAAAGTATTGTCGGCCGACCAGCGGCGGATTGAAGTCGTGCCTCCAAGCTGGCGGCGCGATCTTACGCGCGAGATCGACCTGATCGAAGAGGCGGCCAGGATTCATGGCTACGAGGCGATTCCAGAAGACGTGAGCGTACCGATGTGCCCTTCGGCCGAGCGCCGGCAAGACCGCGTTGCCGCGCGCGTCCGTCAGGCGTTGACGGCGCAGGGCTACGACGAAGCCATGACGCTCAGTGCCGTGGAAGATGCCTGGTCGCAGTCGTTTAGTCCCTGGACCACCGCGGCGCCGTTGGTTTCGCCGACGCCCATCCTGCGTCGCGCCGACCGCTTGCGCCGCAGCCTTGTGCCCAGCCTGCTGGGCGCGCGCCGCACCAACGAAGCGGCGGCCAATCCGACAATCGAGCTATTTGAAATCGCCAAGGTGTATCTGCCCCGCGCCGCCGGGCTACCTGAAGAAGCGCTGCTGCTTAGCCTGGCGAGCGGCGGCGATTTTCTCGCCGTGAAAGGGGCCGTCGAAAGCGTTCTGGACGTTTTGAAAATTGGGTTGCCGCTTGAGGTGCTAGACTTCACCGACGATTTATTCACCTCGGGCAAGGCCGCGGAATTGCGCATCGGCGGTGAACGCATCGGCGTGATGGGCGAGGTCAGCCCCACAGGTCGCAAAACATTTGAGCTGCGCTCAGCGGCGACTGTGGCCGAACTGCGGCTTGAACCGCTCGTTGAGCTGGCTCGGCTGGTGCCGCAATACCGCGAAGTGCCGGCCACGCCGTCCATCAGCCGCGATCTGAACCTGGAGCTGAAAGAAGAGGTGCGTTGGAGCGACGTGGCGACGACCGTGCGCGACGCGGCGGGTGCGGTGCTGGAGCAGCTCGATTTCAAAGACATTTACCGCAACGACGATCTCAGCAGCCGCGGTGAAAAGCGTTTGCTTTTGAGTCTGACGCTGCGCGACGCCGCCTCCACGCTGACCGGCGCCCAGGCGGACGCGGCGCGAGATCGCATTGTCGCGGCCTGCGCCGCGCGGTTCGGCGCCCGCTTGCAAGCATCGTAGGCGTTGTCAACCGCTCGGCGGTAGACTTAAATCAAACTTGATCCCGCTCGTTCCACCGTTCGCGTCAGCAAGGAGATGCCATCTTATGAAAGCTGTTCGTTCGCTCGTTGCCGTTCTGCTTGTCGCCCTGCCGGCCATGAGTGCCGCCGAACCGCCGCCAACGAAGGATGGCCAATTCGCTGTCGACTCCAATCTGCGCGCCGGAGTGGCGAAGGTTGATATCACGCCCGCTGAGACCGACGGTGTCATGGTCACCGGGCATCGGCGTACTGTGCATGGAGTACGCGACCCCTTGCGAGCCGGCGTGCTCGTGCTCGACGACGGCGAAACGAAAGCGGCGCTGGTGACGCTCGACGTGATCGGCGCGTGGGATGGCATGGTCAAGCAGGCACGCGCGAAGATCGCCGAAGTGACCGGCGTGCCCGCCGCTAATATCTTGGTGGCGGCTTCGCACAATCATTCCGGCCCGAACTTTGAAAGCGATTCGCCCTGGGCGAAGGAATTGATCTCGCGACTTGGCGCGGCGGCGCAAAAAGCCGCCGCCGACATGAAGACCGTCTCGATCGGCTACGGAGAAGACCGCATCGACTTTAGCGTCAACCGCCGCAAGGTGATCGATGGCCGCGCGGTGGTGCGGCTCAATCCCGACGGTCCAAACGATCCGCGGGTTAAAGTGCTACGCTTCGACGACGGCACTTCGCTCACGCCATTGGCCGTGGTCATGCACGCCGTCTGTCATCCCTGCTTCTTCACCTGGGGCGACAAAGGCTCGCCGCCATATCCCAACGGTTATCCAAAAATGAGCGCCGACTTTCCCGGAGAGGCCCAATCGTTTGTCGAAATGTGTTACGGACAGAAGACGAACGCCCTCTTCTTGCAGGGGTGCGCGGGCGACATTCGGCCCAACCTGCCGGGCTATCCGTATCGTTGCGCGGACGAGGCCGACATTCAATGGGCCGGTCGCAACCTGGGCGCCGCCGTGACGCGGGCGCTGGCCGGCAGTGTGGTGCGAGAGTATTTGAAGCGGCGGCCGACGTATTACCGCATTCGAGTGGCCAACTCCGTCGTCTCGCTGCCGGGAAAAGAAGGGCGGCTGTCCGCCGAATTGCAAGCGCTGATGATCGGGCCTTATTTGCTGCTTACCATGCCGGGCGAGCCGATGGTTGAATATGGCTTTAAGCTGGAGCAAGCCATCGCCGACCGGGCGGTGCCGATCATCGTGGGCTACGCCAACGGCAGTCTCGGCTACATTCCCACGGCCGCGGCATATCAGGTGGGCGGATATGAGCCTAATACGTCGAAGCTGGCACCCGAAGCCGAAGCCATTTTGTTGGCCGAGCTGGGCCGGCTGGCGGATCGCGTTGTGGGCGATGTCTTTGAATCGTTTTCAAAGCACCCAAAGGATCTCCAACAGCGCGAGCGTCTGGAAAAAGCCCGTTTGAATGACGCGAAGGGACCGTAGGGTAGCCGTGGCCTGCGCAAAATGAGGCATGTTTTGAACGAATACCATCAACGGATCGATGTGAGATTTGTTCCGCTGTGCCACCACCGGCTTTACGCCGGTGGAGCAGTGATTGACCGCCAGAAACGACGGCAGGGGGTGGAGGTTGGTGTCGTGATAACGCGATCTGGCGGTCAATCATGCGCTCTACCGGGGCAAGCCCGGTAGTTGAAGATGCCCTCGGCTTGCCCGAGGGAGTTTTCACGTTGGCCGTCTACACCGGCGGCCTTCCCCAA
>DASVGM010000453.1:0-5219 GCA_036379555.1 Pirellulales bacterium
CACGGCGATTGTCGAAGATGCCCTCGGCTTGCCCGGATCGCGATTAAGGTTCTTTCGGCTGCTCCAAAGTGGCGCTGTCCGACTAATAGCCGCATTTTATCGACTTCGTCACCAGAACATGTCCCGCGAACCGCCAATGGAAAATCCACCGGTACGCGGCGGAACGCCACAGGGCCCAGAGGGCGCCGCGATCCCGACAGAAACCGTTGGCGCGATCGGCTCTCGCGGCTATGATTTTGTTTAGGAGGAGCGTATGAAAGAATCCTATACAGCCGCGATTCAACAACGCGGCGGTTGGTGGATCGGCTGGATTGAAGAGGTTCCGGGTGTGAATTCTCAAGGCGCCACACGGCACGAGCTGCTGGAAAATCTGCAATCGGCGTTGCAGGAGGCTCTGGAGATGAATCGAGCCGACGCCATCGCCGCCTGTGATGGTCCGTTTGAAGAGGTGGGCATTTCCGCGTGAAACGCCGAGAACTGATCGGCCACTTGAGAGCAAACGGCTGCGAGTTGATTCGCGAGGGCGCCAAACATTCCTGGTGGGGCAATCCAGCGAATAAACAGCGATCGGCGGTGCCGAGACATACGGAGATCGAGCCGTTTTTGGCGCGCAAGATTTGCCGAGATTTGGGTGTCGCTGAACCGTGAGGTGCGGTTCGCGTTCCTGGCGGCGAAACGTCTTTGAGGTGCGCGGTTTTCGAGGCGTTGTTGAGGAGGTCATTAAAGCGGGCGGCGACACAGACAGCATCGCCTCGATCACGGGCCAGATTTGCGGAACGTGCGTGGGACGTCAGGCATTGCCGAAGGACTGGCTGGCGCGCCTTCCGGAAGGCGAGCATGTAGTGGCTACCGTCGATTCGTTTTGGAGATATGTGGCGACGGCAGTACGGTGCTGACGCGCCGCGGAAGTTGTCGATCAACCGGATGTATACTTCGACCGGGCCTGGATGAAACAACGGCCACACACGTAAGGCGACCTGCCTCCGTCGTCGATCGCTTGGCGACCAAAGCAGCTCGCCCTTGCGCTGGACGTTCTCATTCATGGTCGCCTGAGGCATGGCTCAGATGCCGGCTCACCTCTTCAGCGGTTTTGGCGGTCTTGATGATTTCCACCAAGCCCCGTAGTTCGGCAGCATCACTGATCTTACGCCCGTGGGTGATCAGTTTGCGGCCCGGCCGCCCGAACTAGGCCTCCAGGGCCACCGCAATTCCTCTCGCGGCCATCGGCCGCAACGAAAACTAGCCAGCCGAATGACCGGCTACTACGAACGCCTTTAATACCTGCCCGGCGCCGGGTTGGTGTTCACCGTTCGCGTGGCGCCCGCGGTGGGGGCGTCGGGGTTGCTGGTGAACGAAGGCGGATGGAGCGTGTTTTGCAAGGAACTGATGCGCGCGGCCACTTCGGGCTGGTTCGGATTGTTCCAGAGCGATCGTTGATACACCGCCAGCGCCTGCCCTTGATTACCCGAACGCTCTTTTAGCCGGGCCAGCGCGGCCAACGCCCGCGCGTCATGCGGATCGCTTTGCAAGGCGTCTTCCAAGTGGGACTTGGCCACGTCGTAACGGCCGAATTCTTCCGACAATCGCGCCAACTCAACCTTGGGCGCCGACGACGATGGGTACTTCGCGCCCCAGCCTTCTAATAAGTGGAAAGCCTCGTCGCTACGTCCTTCTTCGGCCAATAGCACAGCCAAACCGCGATAGCAATCGCGGTTGTTCTCGTCGCGATCGAGGCACTGATTGTAGAGATTCTCGGCCTGTTTCAGCTCGTTTTCATTGTGCGAAACAAGCCCCAGCTTGTGATAGGTGGCCGCCAGATTGTAGTAGCCGTCGGCGTTTTTCGGGCTATTGGCGATGGCCCGCTCGAAGTTTTGCACCGCTTCCTGATAACGTCCTTGTTGATAGAACGATACCCCTTGCATGTTTTGCGCGTGCGACGCGACACGGCAGCCGGCGGCCAGTAAGGCCACCGCGACGAACAAGGCCGGCGACCGAAGCCGGGCCGCCCAATTAGCGGATAAACGGCGATCGTACATGGTGGGACGGATATCTTAGACGGACAAGACGTGAGCCAGAACCCGGAGCGTTCTGTGCGAACCGATCAGAAGTGCAAGGGGAGAATAGCCGGCACGTAAGATCGCCACAAGATCAATTGGTTGGCCGGTTGATTCGCATTGGGTATACTGCACGCGTATGCTCGAAACCCTCTCTCGCCACTTTACCAGTACACTCTCACCACTCGAGTGGTCGCTGTTGGCGCTGGTGCCGCCGGCCATCGTGGCGCTCTATTTTCTCAAGCTCAAACGGCAGCCGCTGGAGGTGCCCAGCACCTATCTCTGGCACAAGTCGATTGAAGACCTGCATGTCAACAGCATCTGGCAGCGGTTGCGGCAAAGCCTGCTGTTGTTTCTGCAACTATTGTTGATCGCCCTGTTGGTTTTCACGCTGCTCAAGCCGAGTTGGCAAAGCTCGCGGCTCGTCGGCGGGCGTTACATCTTTCTCATCGACAACTCCGCCAGCATGGGCGCCACCGACATCGAACCCACCCGGCTCGAGGCCGCCAAACAGCGGGCGCTCTCGCTGATCGACGAAATGAAATCAGGCGATGCCGCCATGGTCATCAGCTTTGCCGACAGCGCCCGCGTCGAGCAATCGTACACCGACAACCGCAACGAATTACGGCGGCACGTGGAAGCGATCAAGCTCACCGACCGCCCGACTTCGCTTGTCGATGCCCTGCGGGTCGCTTCGGGCCTGGCCAACCCCGGCCGCTCGCAGTTTGACGATCCGGATGTCCCGGTGGCCGACCCACTGCCGGCCAAGCTCTATATTTTAAGCGACGGCAAGTTTCCCGATGTCAAGGGTTTTTCGCTCGGCAATCTGGAACCCATCTATGAGCCGTTTGGCACGGAAACGGCCAAGAACGTCGCCGTGGCCGCCTTTACCACCGCCCGGCATGAGGTCAACGCCGATCAATTCCAGGCTTTCGGCCGTCTGGAAAATCTTGGGCCGGAGGCCGTCACCGCCGAGGTGGAACTGCATGTCGACGACGAGCTTCTCGACGCTCAACGAGTGACGATTGAACCGGGCGATTCACAGGGCCTGGCCTTTCCGCTGGAAGGCGTGCAATCGGGCGTGCTCAAGCTGAAGGCCGCGATCGACGACGATTTGGCGATCGACAATGTCGCCTGGACCACCATCAATCCGCCGCAACCAATGAAGGTCTTACTGCTCACGCCCGAAAATCGCGCCCTGGCTTATGCCTTAGCCACCGAAAAGGTGCGGGCCTTGGCCGATGTGGTGGAGCACAGCCCCGACTACCTGAAAAAGCCCCAGTATCAAAAGCAAGCGGCCTCCGGCGACTTTGACCTCATCATCTTCGATCGCTGCCGGCCCGAAGTGATGCCGCAGGCCGATACCATGTTCATCAATCAACTTCCCGCCGGCGATGCCTGGAAGGCGGGCGAACCGGCCGCCGCACCGCAAATCATCGACGTCCAACGGGCGCACCCGTTGATGCAGATCGTCGAAATGGGCGACGTTGTGTTCGTCGAAGCGCGGCCGCTGTTTCCGCCGGTCGGCGCCACGGTGCTCATCGACACCAATGCCGGCCCGATCTGCGCCATCGCCCCGCGCGAAGGATATGAAGATTTGGTGCTCGGTTTCGCGGCCTATGATCCCGACCACATGTATACCAATTGGGTTTTCAAGGCCAGTTTCCCCGTCTTTGTGTTGAACCTGCTGGAGTATCTGGGCGGCACACGCGCGACGTTGAACTCCGGCAGTGTCATTCCGGGGCAAACGGTCGCCTGGCGGAGCGATACGGCGGGCGACACCATTGAGGTGGTGTTGCCCGACAAAGATACGGTCACGATCGGCCGCGGCAAACTGAACGCCTTTCATTTTTCGGCCACGTCGGCCGTGGGCGTGTACGACGTCGTTGAAAAAGGCAAAGCCACCGGGCATTTCGCGGTGAACCTGTTCAATCCCCTGGAGAGCAACCTGCCGCCGCGGCCGGAACTGAAGATTGGCGATACACAGGTGGCCGGCAAGGCCGAGCGTGAGCCGGCCCGTTACAATGCCTGGAAGTTCATTTTGTTGGCGGCACTGGCGGTTTTGCTCGCCGAGTGGTATATCTACAATCGTCGCGTCTACGTGTAGATTTCGCGACCGGCTCAGTCGTAGGGTGGGCGCATGCCCACTATGAACGCACGGTGGGCGGGTGCCCACCCTACAACTTGCCAAGCATAATGAAAAGCAAGCTATTACTGCGTAAAAGCAAAAAACATACCGCTGAAAAACGCTCCCAGCGGAACGTCATCAACAAGATCGTTGAGGATGATTTCATCCGCCGCGCCAGCGTCGAAGAATATCGCGACAAGGTGCGCGACGTTTATGATGGCCCGCAGGGAGCGCTGCTGGCCACCTGCAGCTTCATTTCGCTGCACCTGACGTTTGGCGAACGCCTGATCCGCGAGCGCAAATTCGATGTGCGCGGCGCCCGGCACATTTTGGATGTCGGCAGCGGGGCGGGGCAAATCGCCAAGCATCTGCTCAAATACTCCGATCCGGGCGCACGGCTGACTTGCTTTGACCTTTCGCTGCCGATGGTGCGGCGCGGCCGCAACCGCATAAAAAACGACCAGCCCGATCATTTGGTGGCCGACGTCACCCATTTGCCGTTCGCCGACGGCACGTTCGACTGTGTGACCTGCGGCTACGTTATCGAGCACCTGCCTGACGCCCGGCTGGGGCTGGCCGAGTTGGCCCGTGTGATGCAGCGCGGCGGCCGGTTGCTGTTGTTAGTGAGCGAAGACACGTTCAGCGGCGCGTTTACAAGCCGTCTTTGGTGTTGTCGTACGTACAACCGGCGCGAGTTGCGTGAGCTTTGCCACAGCGTGGGGTTGGTCTGGAAGGAAGAGCTTTGGTTCACGCGCATGCACAAGGCGCTCCGCGCCGGCGGCATCTGCGTGGAGATTGTCAAAAGCTAAATAAGCTTGCGTGATCTCAAGAAACCGCCTCGTCGCAACCGATGACCACAACATGCGCGCCCGAACGAAGACTGTCCGCAATGGCTGGTTGACTTTATGCGCCGTCGCTTCGACCGTCGCCGCGGCGCGTGGCGACGACGCGAAGCCCAGTGCCGTGCAGCTTGCTCGCTTCGCCATCATCTATCCAGAGGCCGATCCGGAGATGGAAGAAAAGCGATTGAGCCCGGG
>DASVGM010000454.1:0-6928 GCA_036379555.1 Pirellulales bacterium
CGTGCGGCCCGATGGCCAGCGCATTGCCGCTGTGGGCACGAGCGGCGTCGCGCGGTTGTGGAACGGCCAGAATTTTCAGGCTCTGCCGGAAATCAAAGGCGATTATCGCTTGCAGTTTCGCTCGGCCGAAATGGAACGCACGGTGGCCGCGCGCAAAAACCAGTTTGGGGCCGAAACCGCCGCGGTGACCGCCTCTGAGAACGCCGCCAAGGCCGAAACGGAAAACGTCAAAAAGGCGACAGATGCCAAGGCGGCCGCCGAAAAGGCTCTGGCCGAAAAAACCGAGCCGGCCAAGAAGGCGATGGAAGCCAAAGTGGCCGCCGACAAGGTCGTGGCCGATGTCGCCGCCGCGGTGAAAACCGCCGACGAAGCGAAGGCTGCCGCCGCCAAGGTCGCCACCGACGCCGAGGCCGCCAACAAGGCCGCCGTCGATGCTCAAGCCAAGGCCCAAACGGCGCTCAACGCCGACGCCAACAATCAAGACCTGGTCAAGGCGAAGCAGGCGGCCGATCAAGTCGTCACCGACGCGGCTGCCAAGCTGAAGACGGCCAAAGACGCCATGGCCGCCGCCGATAAAGCCGCCGCCGACGCCACCGCCAAAGTCAAACCGGCCAACGACGACCTGGCCGCCAAGACCAAGGCGTTCAACGACGCCGAAAACGCCCGCAAGTCGGCGGAAACCACCAAGCTGGCCGCCGACAAAGCGGTCGATTCGGCCAATGTCGCCGCCAAGCGCGCCGCCGACGCCATTCCGCTGGCCAAGGCCGCGCAGCAAGCCGCTGAAGCCCGGCAGAAGCAGGCCGAGGCCGATCTCGAAGTCGCCAAAAAGGCGGTGACGGCCGGCGAAATGCCGTTCCGTAGCGTCGCTTTTTCGCCCGACAACTTGGAGTTGGCCGTGGGCGGCGACGACAAGCTCGTGCATACCTACAACGCCGAAACCGGCGCGGCCGGCGAAGTTTTTGGCGGGCAAGGCGGCCCGGTGCTCGCCGTGGCCTACGCCGGCCCGGCGAAGATCGTTTCGGCCGCGGCCGACAAGAGCGCGGTGCTGTTCAACACGCTGCCCGATTGGTCGCTGGCGCGCACCATCGGCGGTGGGCCGATGTCGCCCTTGGTCGATCGCGTCACCTCGCTGGCCTTCAGCCCTGATGGCAAGTTGCTGGCGTCGGGCGGCGGCGATCCCTCGCGCGCCGGTGAGCTGAAGCTCTGGAACCCGGCCGATGGATCGCTCGTTCGCGATCTGCCCGAAGCGCATAGCGACACGGTTTTCGGCCTCGACTTTTCGCCCGACGGCGCCTTGCTGGCGTCCTCGGCCGCCGACAAGTTTGTCAAAGTCTTTGAAGTGGCCAGTGGCAAGTTCGTGCGTTCGTTTGAAGGACACACGCACCACGTTTTGGGCGTGCGCTGGCGGGCGGACGGCAAAGTGCTGGCAAGCTGCGGCGCCGACAACGTGGTGAAAGTCTGGGACTTCACCACCGGCGATCAATAGCGTACCATCCAAGGTTTTGGCAAGGAAGTGACTTCGATTCAGTTCGTGGGCAGCACCTCGCTGGCCTTGGTCAGTTCGGGCGACAAAACCGTGCGGCTCTACAATGTCGACAACGCGCAGCAACAGCGCGCGTTTGGCGGCGGCAGCGACTTCATGTACGCCGCCGCCAGCACGCCCGACGGCAAAGTGGCGTTAGGCGGTGGGCAAGACAGCGTCTTGCGTGTTTGGAACGAAGAGAACGGGCAAGAGCTGCGCAAGTTCGAGCCGCCGCCCGTCGTGCCGCCGCCGCAGCAAGCGGCCAAGTAAACGCTCGCGGCGTCGGTCAGCCCGGATTGTTCATCGGCCCGCGCAAGGATGGCGCGCCCTTCGTAGCCGGACTCTGGGTTGCCAACGTGACTCTCCACCCGGCAAGCGGGTGGCATCAACGGTTCGACGCCGCCACGACGAAACGAAGTAACAACTGTCAACCGTTCAAGTTGCGATTTGAGACGGTGCCCATCGGGGCAGCAAAGAAAAGCTTGCTTTTTTGACGCCAGGCGTTCTAATGAAGTTGTCTGGCCTTGCGGTAGCTCGTCAGCGCGAGTCGGCCCATCGCCAGGCCCCCGCCCACAACGCCCCGCCTGCAAGAAAACCTCAGCGATCTTTCCTGGTCATGAACATGAAAATGTCTGGCTCCGATTTCACTCCGCGACGACGGTTTGTGTTGCGAGACTCTCTGCTAGCCGTGGTTGCCCGGCTTGTTTTGGCCGCGGCCTGTTTCGCGCTGCTTTGCCTCACCGCCAACGCCGCTGATCGCGGCGTGAGCTTTGTCAACGACGTTATGCCGGTTTTGACCAAAGCGGGCTGCAATGCCGGCGCGTGCCACGCCAAGGCGGGCAACGGTCAAAACGGGTTTCAGCTCTCGCTGCTAGGCTTTGAACCGCAAGAAGACTATGAACAGATCGTGAAAAAAGCCCGCGGTCGCAGAGTGTCGATCGCCTCGCCCGATCACAGCCTGATTCTGCTCAAAGCCTCCGCGCAGATACCGCACGGCGGCGGCCGGCGGCTCGATCCCTTGTCCGCCGGCTACGCCGTGTTGCGACAATGGATTGCAGAAGGCGCGCCCGGCCATATCGACGCCGAACCGCAACTCGACACCTTTGAAGTTCAGCCCGGCAAGAGCAGCGTCGCCCGCGGCGGCCGGCAGCAGCTTCAAGCGATTGCTCGCTACAGCGATGGTTCCACGCGCGACGTTACCCCGTTGGCACTGTATGAATCCAATGACAACGCCATGGCCGAAGTCAGCGAGGATGGATTGGTCAAGATTCAAGACATCGCGGGCAACCTGGCGGTGATGGTTCGTTATCAGGGACATATCGCCGTGTATAGCGCGTCGATTCCGCTGGGGGCGCCGGTCGAAACCGTGCCGCCAGCGAAGAATTTTATCGACGAAGCGGTCTTCGCCAATTTGAAGCAACTTGGCATTCCACCCTCGCCCGTTTGCGATGACGCCACGTTTCTCCGCCGCGTCACGCTCGACATCGCCGGACGTTTGCCAACCCCCGAGGAAGCGACGTCTTTTCTGGCCGACACCGCGAGCGACAAGCGCGATAAGGTGATCGACACGCTCTTGTCCGGCCCCGATTACGCCGACTATTTCGCCAACAAGTGGACGGCCGTGCTCAAAAATCGCCGCGACGAAGTGAGCGACATGGCGGGAAACTTCGCGTTCCATGCCTGGGTGCGCGACAGCCTGCTAGCCAACAAGCCTTACGATCAGTTTGTACGTGAGCTTCTGGCCGCCACCGGCAACATCTTGGGCAATCCGCCGGTGGCCTGGTATGGCCGCGTGACGGAGCCGAACCGGCAGCTTGAAGACGTGGCCCAGCTTTTTTTGGGCGTGCGCATGCAATGCGCCCAGTGTCACCATCACCCCTTTGAGCGTTGGAGCCAGGATGATTACTACTCGCTGGCGGCGTTTTTTACGCGCGTCGGCCACAAGCCGGAAAAACGCGGGGGAGCGAGCCGCGCCGAACAAATGATCTACCATAAGCGCGGCGTCGCCACGGCGACCAATATTAAGACCGGCCAGGCGCTCAAGCCCGCCGCCTTGGGCAACCCAATGGGCGACATCGCCCCGGATGAAGACCCTCGGCTGCGGCTGGCCGCGTGGATGAGCTCCAAGGACAATCCGTTTTTCGCCAAGGCGCTGGTCAACCGCTATTGGAAGCATTTCTTCCAACGCGGCCTTGTCGAGCCGGAAGACGACATTCGCGATACCAACCCGCCAAGCAACCCGGCCTTGCTCGCCGCCTTGGAGCGACACTTCATCGCCGGCGGTTTTGACCTCAAGTCGCTGGTCCGCGATATCACGCGGTCCAACGCCTACCAGTTGAGCGAGACGCCGAACGAGCACAACCTGGTCGACGTGCAGAACTACTCGCGGCATTATCCGCGGCGGCTGCCGGCCGAAGTGCTGCTCGACGCCATCGACCGGCTGACGGGTACGCAGACCGATTTCGCCAACTTGCCGGCCGGTACGCATGCCATCGCCTTGCCCGACAATAGCTACAACCGCTCGACGCCGTTTCTCAAGGTGTTTGGCCGGCCCGAAGGCGAAAGCGTTTGCGAATGCGAGCGCGTGCAGTCGTCGAGCCTGGCGCAGAGCTTGCATTTGCTCAACGCCTCGGACATTAAGGGCAAGCTCGCCAGTTCGGGCGGCCGGGCCGAGCGCTTGGCGAAGTCGGCTCAACCGGTCGAGGAAAAAATCGCCGAGTTGTACATGGCGGCTTTCGCCCGGGCGCCGCGCGCCGAAGAGGTGAAGACCGCCGGCGAATACCTGGCAGAACCGCGTACCGGCTCTGACGGCAAGCCGCTCGACGCCCAGCGGGCCGCACGAGAGAATTTTCAGGATTTGATTTGGGCGTTGATTAACACGAAAGAGTTTTTGTTTAATCATTAAGCGTATGATGAGAGACGATATGCATTTGGATCGCACAAGGTTGCCGCTTCCTGTGGCGCTGCTCTGCGCGGCGCTGTGCGCCAGCACCGCATTGGGGCAAGCGGTCGGTTTGCCGGCTCCGCGATTGCTAACGACCATGCCCATGGGCGGCAAAGTGGGTTCGCAGGTTGAAATCGCCATCACCGGCGAAAGCCTTGATGGCGTTGACGAGTTGGTTTTCTCCGATCCGCGGCTCACCGCCGCGCCCAAGCTCGACGCGGCCGGCAAGCCCGAAGCGAACAAGTACGTTGTCACCATCGCCGCCGACTGCCCGGCGAATCTGTACGAGGCACGCCTGATGACGCGATTGGGCTTTTCGTCGTCGCGCGTGTTTTCGGTCGGCGCCCTTGATGAAGTCGTGCGCGGCAAGCCCAACACGTCGCTCGCCACGGCGATGGAACTGACGATGAACTCGATTTGCAACGCCTTCACCAGCGCTCGGTCGATCGACTACTACCAGTTTGAAGGCCGCAAAGGCCAGCGCGTGGCCATTGAGTGCGCGGCCAAGGGCATCGATTCCAAGCTCACGCCGGTGCTCGTTCTGGGTGACGCCGAAGCGCGCGACCTCGTGGTCGAGCGCCAAGGCGGCGTGCTCGACTTCACACTTCCCCAAGACGGCAAATACTCGATCAAGATTTACGATCTGACTTTCACCGGCGGCCCCACGCATTTTTATCGCTTGGCGTTGCGAGAAGTCGCTCCCGGCGCGCCGGTCGTACCGCAACCCTCGACGGTGGCGGTCAACTCATTCTCCTGGCCGCCGGCGGGATTGCCTGAAAAGGCCGCGACCGCGGAAAACGAGCCGAACAACGATGGCTCGCGCGCGCAAAAAATCTCGCTCCCCTGCGACATCGCCGGCAGCTTCTTTCCGGCCGCCGACGTGGACGAGTTTGAGTTCACGGCCAAACAAGGCGAGGTCTGGTGGGTGGAGCTTGCTTCAGAGCGCTTGGGCCGGCCGACCGACGCGGCGATTGTCGTTCAGCATGTCGAAGGCACGGGCGACGCCGAAAAACTGACTGACGTGGCGGAATTCAGCGATATTCCCAGTCCGGTAAAATGTTCCAGCATCAACTATGCCTACGATGGCCCGCCGTATAACGCCGGCTCGTCCGACATCTTGGGCAAGCTGGAGATCAAACGCGACGGCGTTCATCGCCTGCGGTTGACCGACCTGTTTGGCGGTACGCGGAGCGATCCGGCCAATGTTTACCGACTGGTGATTCGCCAGGCAACGCCCGATTTCGCCCTGGTGGCCTGGGCGTTGCACATGGAACTGCGCAACGGCGACCGCAACGCGCTAAGCAAACCGATGGCCCTGCGTGGCGGCGCGACCATGGCCCTGGAAGTGGCGGCCGTGCGTCGCGACGGCTTCGATGGCCCGATTGAGTTGTCGATGGGAGACTTGCCCGAGGGTGTTACCGCCTGCGGGTTGACGATTCCGGCCGGCCAATCGCACGGTGTGATGTTGGTGACAGCTCGTGCGGACGCGCCCCGCGGTCGGCGCAGCGTACAATTCACCGGCACGGCCCAGATCGGCGGCGCGGCGGTTTCGCATCCGGTGCGGCTGGCGTCGATGGCCTGGCCGGTGCGCGATCATTGGAGTGAGTCGCCCAGCCCGCGGTTGCTGGCCGATGTGCCGGTATCGGTGAGCGGCTTTGAAGCGGCGCCGTTTACAATTACCGCGGCGCCCGGCGCGGTGTTGGAAGCCACGGTCGGCCAGAAGCTGACGGTGCCATTGGCGCACATCCGCCGCAGCGAGCTTTCCGGATCGATCATGACGCTAAAAACCTTCGGCGCGGGCTTTGAGGGCGTGCCGAGGTTTGAGGTCTCGCTGGCGGCCGATTCGTCGCAGGCGGTGCTCGACCTGGCCGCCCTGAAGACGCCGCCGGGAGATTACGTGATTAGTTTCTATGGCGGCGCGGTCGCCAAATACCGTTCTAATACAGAGGCGGCGGGCGGCGCCGGGGCATCGCAACCCGCCGATATTGTTGATATTGTCGTTTCCGAACCTATTGCCATTCGCGTCAAACCCGCGGAGAAAAAATGAGTCATTCTTCCCACGGTCTTTATCGTAGCCCTCACGCTCCGCGTGAGGAAAGCGGCGGCCGCGCCGTCACGGTTTGCCCCGGCCCTAATGGCGGAACTTTCGCCCGCCGAGAATTCTTGCGTACTGGAATCGCGGGATTCGCCAGCCTGAGCCTGCCGAGCATCCTGAAGCTTCGCGAGCAAAACTCGCTTTACGCCGGTCAGACACCCGCCCGTGAAAAGACCGCGGTGATTATGGTTTGGCAGCCGGGCGGATGCTCGCACATCGACACTTACGATCCCAAGCCCGACGCGGCCAGTGAATATCGCGGGCCGTTCGGAACCATCGAAACCAAGGTTCCCGGGTTGCGCTTCACCGAGTTGTTGCCGCGGCAGGCGAGCATTGCCGACCGCTTCACCGTGTTGCGTTCGATGCG
>DASVGM010000455.1:0-6800 GCA_036379555.1 Pirellulales bacterium
ATTCCGCTCACCAACTTGCTCACGGTGGTCGACGACGTCAATGGCATCGCGGACATCATCGAGATCAACTTTGGCGCCTTGGGGCTGGGCGGCGCGGCGGTCGGAGCGATCAGCAGCTATTGGAGCGCGTTGGAGCAGGGCGATGGCTACTATGAGCTTGACATCGACCTCAACAACACGGGCGACTGGAGCAAAGCGGCTCCCGAGTTCTTTTATCGACTCTTGGGCGACGTGAATGGCGATCAGGCGGTGAACGCCAGTGATCTGAACGCCATCACCGCCGCGCTTGGACAAAGCGGTCCCTTTGTTAATGCCGACGTGAACGGCAGCGGTTTGGTGAATACGACCGATAAGCAGTTGGCGGCAAAATCGCGGAACGACGCGCTCGCCACCGGACTGCATCTGGACGATTGATGCCAGAGCGGCGGCATGAAGCATTGGATTCTACCGGACTTGGACATTTTCTGATGATACTTTCGGCAGGCGTCGCCGCGACACCCGCGGCCGACGGGCGGCCGTCTTTTACCAATGAGGCAACAATGCAACGTCTACTTCTTTTGAACTTCTGCGCGGCGTGCGTGGGATGGGCCGTGCCCGCTTCCGCCGGCGTTGTTACGCTAGCGTTCGGGCCGGAGGTTTATAACTCCGGAGACACCACCGGCTATGTCGACCTGACAATCAGCGGAGATCCGTTTCAGAGTTATAGTCTGCAAGTTACGATCACGGGCGATGTCTCGAACAGTCCGACGCTGGGCTACGAGCTGGAGTTTGCCTCCATTGCCGACATCAGCACTGATACGTTTCAAAACGGTTATGTTTTTGGGTCGGACAGCGATGACCGCAACAGCACGTCGCCCCTCCTCGGCAACACAACGCCTGACAGCTTCGACTTTTTCACGACGCTCACGGCAGGCGACTTTACGGACAGCGGCAATGACGTGCAACCGGGTAGCCCGAACGACCTACTGGTAAGATTGGACTTCCAATTACCGGCGAATTCACTTCAGGGTAAATTTGATATTTCCGTCAGTTCTAATACGGGTTTAACGAGTTTCGCAAACGCCAACGGAGATACTCTGACGATTTCGGGAGCGCCAAGCGACACCGTAACCGTCGGCATGGCTGCTGCTCCGTTAAGCCCGACGCCCGAGCCTGGCACATGTGGCATGTTGCTGGTCGGCATGACGGGCCTTGCACTGGCACAGCGTCGACGAAGACGCGCCGGGGCGCCCCCGGCGTAGATATGGGCTCGCGTGGGTTGGTAAAAACCCGGAAGCTGAGGGCTTTATTCGCGCGTTGTCGGTCAATTCGCGGTTTGGCGACCGCCAGGTCAGCGCTCAACCACGACCTTCGCCGGCAGCGGCGGGGCCTCGTGCGTCGTGCCGGGGCCGAGACCCGAGCCGTCGAAACCCAGGGCGCGCAGTTCGCGGCGGAGATAAGCCAAGTCCCAGAGCTGCAACAGGTCGCCGCGCCTTGCAGCGAGGTATTGGCCGAAGGGATCGAAAGTCACGCCGCTGATCGCACGCGGGCCGGCGGCCAACAAACTGACCTGCCGGGCGCCGTCGGCGGGACCGACAAATTCAACCAGATTTGGTGACGAAACCACGGCCAGCAGCGTGGCGAGCGGATGAAAGGCCGGAGCCGCCAAACGCCGGAAGGTTCTTTCCATTGCCGGTCCAGGTCGCCAAGAGCCGGCTCTCCAACACCGGACTTCCTGAGCGGAATTGGAGGTAGCCAGCCAATGGCCGTCACCGCTGAAGAAGCAAACACAATCGCCCGAGCGGAGCCCCGTGGCCAATTCTCGTTCGAGCTTGCCGGTGACGGCGTTCCACACCTTGGGGCGGTTGACCGCCGAGCCAAACCAGGCGCCGCTGGCCAGCCGGCGGCCGTCGGGGCTCAGCGCGATATGCCGCAGATCCGGCTCGGGCCGCTCCAGCGCGACCCTTGTGCCGTCCTCTCGCATGATGAAGGCTTGTCCGGTGGCGGGCACGGCCACCGCGATCGTATGGCCCAACGCGTCGAGCGTGACGCACGACAGGCCGCCCGGCATGTCAAGCGATTCCGGCGGTCCAACGTGCAATTCGCTCTGGGCGCGGCCGGACGGCTCCGCAGGCGGCTGTTCGCGGATGGGCCAGCGGTGCAGTCCAGAGTCGCCGGCGATGAGCAAGCTGTCGCCGGCCCGATCAAACGCGATGGACGCCGCGTTGACCGGCAGCGAAGCCAAACACTCTCGGCCCGCCACGCTCCACAGATGAACGCCGCCGCGGTTGTCGAGTGTGGCCAATAACCGGCTATCGCGGCTGAATTCGGCCGCGATCACCGGAGCGCCGCCCGAGGGGCGGCACAGGCTGGCGCACGCTTCGCCGCCGGTGGCGACGCGCCACAGTGCAACTTCGGACCCGGAAATCGTCGGGCCAAACAGTTGGTCGTCGTCACTGAAGCGGGCGCTTTGATACCCCGCGGCGCCCTCCTGTATCAGCAGTTGCCTGCCGGCGTACGGATCCCAGAACCGCACCGTGCCGTCCCAACCGGAGGTCGCCAGCAGGTTGCCGGCGGCATTGAAGACGGCGTCGGTCGGCCTGTCTTGGTGTCCGCGCAGCACCGCTTGTACGCTTCCGGTCGCCACGTCGCAGACATACACCTGGTTGTCGGTGCGCGTGGCGGCGATCAAGCGGCCATTGGGGCTGAATGCCAGCCGCGTCGTCGTCGCCGGCGGCAGCCTGTCGACCAGCAGCGTGCGCTCGCGCCGTTGCGTTTCGAGATCGAACACCCCGATGCATGGCGGCGTGGCCAGAGTGATGGCGATCCGGTCTCCCTGCGGATCAAAAGCGAAGCTGCTGGGCGTAGCGCCCGGCGCGAACCGGGCCACGACCTTGCCGGCCGACAAATCGTAGATCGTCACGGCGCCATCGGCGTGGTCGGCGAAGGCGATCAGCCGGCCGTCAGGGTGGAAGTGGAACGATCGACCGACGTGCCGGTTTAAGACGAGGCTCTTCGTATCCAAGTGCCACACATGGATGATCGAATGCGGATGATGCATCGCGGCGAGGTGCCGGCCGTCGGGGCTGAAGCTAAGAATCCAGACGTGCTCGCCGGGGCCGGGCGACGGCAATTCAAACAGCAGCCGATCACCTGCGACGGAGCGTACCTGCAGTTTGCCATCGCTATCGCTCCGGGCATAGCGTTGGAAAGCTCGGTCAAAGGTGAGGGCCGTCGCGCCGTTGGCATAGCCCGGCCAGCGACGCGCCGGCCGCAGGTCGGTCAGCGCCAGGCAGGCGATCGCTTCGTCGCGCAGGTCGGGGCCGCCGCGCAAGGCGGCGGCCTCACTCAGAGCCTTGAGGCTTTCAAAGCGCTGTCCGCAGGCGCCGCTGACGCGTTGCGCGCGGGCCTGGGCGAGATAAGAATCGCGCAGCTTATCCAGAGCGTCGTGTTCGGCACGCTCGGCGCGATGGAGGTTCTCCGAGGTGCGGTTCTGTTCGGCACGCAAACGAAAGGCAGCCATCGTGGAAACGATCGTGGCGGCCACAAGCAGCGCCGCCACCGACGCCGTCAGACCGGCCACGGCCCGATTCCGCCGGCACCACCGCCAGCCGCGCTCGACGCGGCCCACCGGCCGGGCGTGAATTGGTTCGCCACGCAGAAACCGCCGTAATTCCGCCGCCAATGCGTCGGCCGTGGCGTAGCGCCGGCGCGGGTCTTTCTGCAGGCACGTCAGCACGATCGTTTCCAAATCGCGCGGCACGGCCGGGTTCAATTGCCGCGGCGCCAACGGCTCTCGCTCCAAAACCTGAGAGAGCGTATCCAAGGCGTTGGCCGCCTGAAACGGCGGCCGAACCGTCAACATGGCGTAGAGCACCGCGCCCAGCGCATAAACGTCGGACGCGGGACCGATGTCAGCCAGCCTTCCAGCGGCCTGTTCCGGCGGCATATAGCCCGGCGTGCCGATCACGTCGCCGCTACGGGTCAGGCCACTGTCGCCGGCCGCCGTCTTCGCCAGGCCGAAATCACTGACGCGGGGATGACCGTCGTGCGCGATCAGGATGTTGCTCGGTTTCAAGTCGCGATGAATCACGCCCCGGCTATGGGCGTAAGCCACGGCGTCGACGACCTGGGCCAGCAGTTCGGCGGCCCGCCGCGGCGGCAACGGCCCCTCGGCCAGCACCACGGCCAGGCTTTGCCCTTCGACGAAACCCATCGAGAAAAAATGTTGGCCCTCGATTTGTCCGCATCCATAAACGGGCACGATGCCCGGATGGTCGAGCCCGGCGGCGGCTTCCGCCTCGGCCAAAAAGCGACGCACGTCGTCGCGCCCGGCGAACTGGCCGGACAAAATCATTTTGATGGCCACGGTGCGGTTCAGCCGCGTCTGCCGAGCCTTGTAAACCACGCCCATGCCGCCGCGCGCGATTTCGGCGAGTAGCTCGTATTCGCCAAAGGCGCGGCCCGCGATGTGAACCGGAAAGCGGGTATGGCCTCCATGCCAAATCAGCGTTTCGGCGTCGACACCGGATGCGATGGGCGGAGGGATCGACCGCAGAACTTCTCGCAGGGGCGTCGTCAGGCGGGCCAGTTGGCCTTCGTCGGCGAAGAATTCAGCCAGCTCGCCTTGCAACTGCGGATAGCGTTCAAACCAGGCCTGCCGATCGGCCCCTGAGTCTTGGTCGACCACGTTCTGTTCAATGGCCTTGAGCCAGTCGGTGACGGCCTCATCCAGCCGCGCGTCGCGGTCGCAGTCGTCTGCCGTCGGAGAATGCGCATCGCCTTCGTTCTTTAGCATTGTCATGGCCGGCTTCAGAATGCTGAGCTTGAATCGCCAAGCAGTTCCCGCAATCGCTTGACGCCGCGCCGCAGTAGCCCGCCGACGGCCGTTTCACCGCGGTCCATTTGGGCGCTAATTTGCTTGACCGTGTATCCCTTGAGATGTCTCAGTTCCACCGCCATTCGCTGGTCGTCGGACAGCCGCGCCAGCGCCGCGGCCAGCCGCAAAAGCTCCTCATTCCGGGCCAGCACATGGCTGGGCGAACTTGAATCGGCGGCCAGCCAGGCGTCAATGCGCGAGGCGGAGTCATCGACCGCGACTTCCAAGCTGCGCTCCAGGGTGATATCGTGTGCCGGTCCATGTAGTCGGCGCATTTCGCCGGCCAACCGGTTCGCCAGAATCTGTCGCAGCCAGCCGGCCAACTCGGCATCGCTGTCGCCGCGGAACTGCGCCAACTTTTGGTGCGCTTTAAGCAACGTGTCCTGGACTAAATCGGATGCGTCGAGCTTGGCCTGCACCTGCGGAGCGAGCAGTAAGCGGGCCAACAAGTGAAGATAATCGCGGTATCGCTCCAGCGGCCATCGCGTCGCGTCGGCGTCTTGGATCATAAATATCCCCTCATGGCAAGGGTATAATCGGTGCAAACATCGGTCTCGCTGTGAAAAAGACGAAAAGACCGCGGACATGCACAGATCACTTTGATGATAATAGGTAGGTTTCGAATTAGCCAGAGGAAGGGATAACGAAGATACCCATCAGGGAAAGGATATAAATTGGTTCCGCGTAAAACGGAGTCGTCGCTGCCTGCGTTAGCCCGGATTATTCGCCGGCCCCGGTAGCAGACTTCGTAAGAAGTCGGGGCGTGACAGCAGGTTACGGCCAGAATTCTCACGAGTTGTCATTCCGCTCCGCGGCACCCTGAATGATGAAAACCATGGCTATTTTCGGAGTAATTCTGCTACGCAGTGTGCGCCGCTTCGACCGGGGCCGGTGAATAATCCGAGCCAAGTCTGCCAGAGTCCGCCGGGGCGATGCCCGCGGTGTGGGGGCAGCGGTGGATTTTCTCGCGCATAACTCCGATCTTTGCCAAACAGCGTCGGCGATGCTATCAATCTCGCGCAGCGGCCGCCTTGGGTGTCGGCGACGACATGAGATAACCCACAAGATCGCGCAGCTCGGTGTCGCTGAGCTTGTCGAGTTGGCCTTCGGGCATCATCGAAAGCGGCGACGACTCGATCGACTCGATGGCCGAGCGGTCGATCAAACGCCGTTCGGTGGGAGTTTGCAAGGCAATCACGCGCTCGTTTTCGTTTTGCACCAACCCGCTCAAAACGCGGCCGTCGTCAAGCAACACCACCGACATGCGATATTGCGGGGGCACCGCCGCCGAAGGATCGACCATGTTCTCCAGCCAATAGTCGAGGCTCTGCCGCTGCGCGCCGGTCAGCTCAGGGCCGATCGACGCGCCCTCGCCAAACAATTTATGGCACTGGCCGCACGTTTGGCGATAAACCTTGTGCCCGTTGTTCTGATCGGCCGCCGCCAGAGTATCCTGGTTCAGTTGGCCGCGCAAGTGCTTGATCCGCTCCAGCTTGTCGCCGGAGAGCAGCCGCCGGTCAGGCCAAATCTTGGCGACGCGCGGCGCCAGCTTGCCATTGCCGAGCAACTGTATTTGACGCAACAGAAAGGCGTCGACTTCGGCCGCGGGCACCGCTTTTCTCTCGACCGCGTCGAGCAGCAGAGCGGCCGTGTCGGCACGCGTGGCCAAGACCGCCACGATCGCCTTCTTACCCGCCTCGTCCACACGGCCATAACGCTCGATAAGGTACGAAGCGTGCCGCGAAAGATCGAGGGCGGCCAGGCCGCGCACGGCTTCGTCGGTTATCTGGCGCGCGTCGAGCAACTGCTTTAGCACCGGTTCCAGCCCCAAGGCATGAGTGGCCACCAACGAGCTAAGGGCCGCGCGGCGGTTCTCCACGGGTTCCGTTTGATTGAGCACGAAAGCGAGAACCTGCTCCACCGGCTGGCCTTCTCCAAAGAC
>DASVGM010000456.1:0-3381 GCA_036379555.1 Pirellulales bacterium
TCGTGGCGCTGCTGTTTGTGAGCCTGGCGTGGGTCGAGCCGCTCTCCGGCGGTCGAAACTTGCCATTGCCGCCGTCCGGGCTTTCGATGGCCGAGTTGTGGGGCATTTATGCTTTTCACCTGTTTCTGGTTTGCAGCTTGATTTGCGCGGCTTTCACCGAGCTGGATGGAAATCGCTTGACATGGCGGCTGGTGCTACCGGCTATGGTGATCGGTTTGTTCGCCCCATGGATTTGGCCGCATCTTCATCCCACGACGCCGCCGCTTGCGCCACTGGATTCCCTTGTTGACGGCTTACTTGGCGCCGCGGCAGGCGGCCTGACGGGCTTTGTGATTTCGTGGCCGGCTCGCATGGTGACCAATGGCGCATCCGCGCCTACCAAGCGAACGCGAAAGCCGCGACGGCGGCAACTTGCGCAAGGGAATGCAGCCACCGCGTTGGCCTGGACCGGCGCGTTTCTTGGTTGGCCGGCCGCAATCGCGTTAGCCGCGGCCTCGGGCGGAACATTCTGGCTGCTACGCATCATCAGCCGCTTGATGCCGACGACCGGTCGCGTTGGGCTATTAAGCCATGTAGCGTTTTGGACGCTGATTTGGATTGCTCTTTGGCGACAACTCCAGACGATGCTGCCATAACGGCCGCCCTTTGAACCGTGAGCGGCATCGCGCGCACCGCGTCAACCAACTCGATACGAATCCGCAATCGCGTTCAGATCGCTCAACTCGGCGCGGTCGCGGGCGGCGGCGACAAGCTCGCAGATCAGCCTGACCGACTCCAACTTAGGGTCTTCCACGCCGAGACATGAAGGGTGGGCCAGAAAATCAAACACCTGCCGGTTTTCAATCGCCCAGCCGACGGCCAGCCGAATGGCGCGCAGGAAATCAGCAAGCTTCCAGCGCTGCGCGCGAAACGCGTTCACGTCGCTGATGGGGCTCATCGGTATCTCCACCAGCCCGCTGCTGGGATAGACAAACGGCTGGGCCTCGCGCTGTGCCGCCAGAATCGAATCAAACACTTCCTCCGTCGGCGGCTGGCCTTCTCGCGCCGCCAGGTGCGCGGGGTACTTGGCGCTTACCCAGCGATAGCCGAGCCGCAGCAGCATTTGCTGCACGTCTTCACGCCCTGCCAGCCCATGGGCGAAGCCGCCGGGCGTGCGAAAGCCCGACTCGCTGACGCCGGCGCGCTCTTTCAGGGCGATGGTCGTCAGGCGGATGTTTTCCGCGATGATTTCGGCGGCCGATTTTCCGGCCACCAGCCACGGCGCGCGGCGGAAGCGAAACTGTGTTTCTTCCGGCTTTGTCGCCAGCACATAGACATGATCGTAAGTGTGATTGCCAATGGCATGGTCCTGAGCGAGCGTCTTGAGCCATTGGACATCGGGCTGCTCAAGGACACGGCCGACACAAAAGAAGTGCATTCGCCCGCCGGCCTGCTTGACCAACTCGGCGGCCGCCACCGCGTATTGCTTGGTTGGCTCATCGAGGTTTCCTTTTTCATAGTCCCATTCCATCATGCCGCGGCGCGGATAATGGCGGCTCATTTCCAAGTCGAACGTGATGGCGATGCGGGCTTTGGACGCCGGCGGCGCCGCTCGCGCCCAGCGCGCGGTTGCCAAGGCGCCGCCCGCGGCCAGCAAATGACGGCGAGAGAATCGGCAAAAGGAATTCATCGTATTCATGGTCCGGCCGTTTCCTTCTCAGCGGCGGTCAGCTTCACCCAAGAAACCTGCGTGATCAGATGATTCAACGCGGCGAACGAGATGTGGGCGTTGGTCGCGTATTTTGGCGTTGCATTGGCCGGAAAGGTCGCCAACGTGGCGTCGCCGACAAGGAACACGTTGAAATCTCGTGACAGGTTTTCATAACCGGCGGTGGTGCGGCAGAAACACATGTCCGTCGCGTAGCCGGTAAGCAACACATGCCGAACGCCCTGCTTTTGCAGAAACTCCTTCAAAGGCGCGTAACCCTGGGCGTCGTAAATCACCACGTCGTCGGGCGCGGCGTCAATATCCTTCGTCAGTGGAATCGGAAGCTGCCAAAAGCCTTCGTTGTTAAAACGCGCGCCGGCGTCGAGGCCCGGAAACTGGCGGAAATAGTCCACCACCGGTTTGTCCGCCGAAATCTCAAACGCCGGCGGCAGCGGTTCGCCCCGATAGACGAACGATTTCAGCTTTTGATCGAGCTCGCGCTGGGCGGCGGCGCGTTCGGCGGACGACGGACGAGAGGAGAACGAGCGATACAACCGGTGACGAATGGGATCCTCATCGCCAGGCAAGCTATACATGACCGCCGCGACCTTGCCGCGCAAACGCTTCAGGAAAGGATCGATGACCTCGCGCGTGTGCCGGGCGGCAAGATGGTTCTTTTCGGGCGTGCAAAAATCAGCCACGCCGGCCGGCTCAGGCGTATTCCAACCTTGGCCGTCGTCGATGCCCCAGGGGTGGACCATAATCACCGCCGTCTGGGCGGCGCGCAGACGGTTCGGCATTTCGATGATGCCGCGGGCATTGTACGAGAACCGCCAGGCGCGAACTTCCAAATCGGCCCCTTCGTCAGCGACGAGGCACGGCGCCTCGAAGCGCACGCTCTCTTCCACCGGCTGGATGAATTCAGGATGGTCGGCCAGTAAAGGCGGCGGCGCCTGCAGACGCGTCAAACGGTTTTCATAGCGGCGGACGGGGCCGGTCTGCGACCACGCGCCGGGCGGCAATCCGAGCAGCACGCAGACGATCAAGACACCAGGCCAAACAGCGAGAACGAACGACATTCCCGCGGAGCGAAATTCGTAAGTATTCTGGCCGTGGGCGGGCGCGACGGCCCGACTTTTCACGACGCCGGTTACGCGCCGGCGCGCCAAATGGTTTAGCCGCATGGGCGAGGTCTCCTGTCAATCAATGACGATACTATACTGCTAGCTCCTGTCGCAGCCAGTCGAGATACGCCGGGTTGCCGGTTTCAATGCGCCAGGCAATGATTTCGGGCACTTCGTATCCATGAACGCGACGGATGGCCGCTTCCAAACGATTGTAAAGCTGAAGATGGCTTTTGGCCACGCACTGCCATTCTTCGGCGGTTTCCAGGTTGCCTTGCCACCAATAGCGGCTTTCGATCGGCCCCAGAATCTGCACGCAGGCCGCCAGCTTTTCATGCAAGAGCGCGTCGGCCACCGCTTGGGCCGCCGCCTTTGTCGCCACCGTGGTCAATACTTGGATATAGTCAGTCATGGTGCTTTCTGGTGGTGAAGACAATCTACAGTGATGGAGCGCCGCGGCCCGTAGCCGACTTCGTGAGAAGTCGGGCTGTAGCATCGAGTTACGGCCAGAATTCTTACGAATTCTGGGCACCGTCTCAAGTTCACGTTTATCAAGGGTTTCAAAGTTGA
>DASVGM010000457.1:0-10247 GCA_036379555.1 Pirellulales bacterium
CGAAATTCTTTCGCCGGACGTTCTGGCCAAGTCGTCACTGGCGGAAATTGCCGCCGGCACGGTGTATCTCGGCAAGCGCCGGTTGCGACTCGACGACTTTTTCACCATCGAGGGCGAACCCAGCGACGAAATCGAGCTGCATGGCGATCTACGACAGGTGAAGTGGATTGGACGCGGCATGACGTTTGGGCGAATCGTCGTTCACGGCGGCGTGGGCATGCATCTTGGCGCCCATCTCAAAGGCGGCGAGATCGAAGTGCGCGGCGATGCGGGCGATTGGGTCGGGGCCGAAATGACCGGCGGGTTCATTCGCGTCCGCGGCGACGCGGGCGGGCAGGTCGGCGCCGCCTACCGCGGCAGCCTTGCCGGCATGCGCGGCGGGGCCATCGTCATTGACGGCGCCGCGGGGCTGGAAGTGGGCATGCGCATGCGCCGCGGCACCATCGTGATTGGCGGCCCAAGCAAGGATTTCACCGGCTTGCAGATGAAAGGTGGAACCATTGTCTTGTTGAAAGGTACGGAGATTCGCACCGGCGCCTGGATGGTGCGCGGCACGATCATCTCGCTGCTGCCGCTCAAGCTCTTGCCGACGTTTGCCTATGATTGTTGCCACAATCCCGTGTTTTTGAACATTTACGCGCGGCGGTTGCGCGATTGGGACGTATCGTTGCCGAATTGTCCGACGCAGGGATGTTACCAGGCCTTTTCAGGCGATGCTTCCGTGCCGGGCAAAGGGGAGATTTTGGTCTGGAAACCTCATGCGGAGCGGTAGTGGGATGTTCAACGTCTCTAAACTTATTTGAGCCGCCGCCGGCTTGTGGTCTGCACACTTTCAACACGATGCCATGAATGACGAACGGCCAAATTCCGTGCCGCCGCAAGCGGCTGTCGATTCCGAACCGAACATCGCCGCGGCGCCCAGGCCGCGCCGACTGTGGCCCGGCTGCTTGCTGATTGCCATCTACTGGGCAATTTGGATCGCGGCCGGTCAAGCTGAGCTGCCGATTACGACGACCTTCTTCATCGTCGCGGGCACGAGCGCCCTGGTGACGCTGCTGTTCGTTATCTGGTGGCTGACCAATCGAACGATTGCCGGCCGCGATCGTTTGCTCGTCCTGGGCGCGGTGGTGTTGGGCGGCGCGGCGGCGATCGCGGCGTCCAAAGAGACGCTCGGCGCCTTCAGCGCGATTTTTATCGGCCTGCCCTGGGTGCTTACGGCGTGGATCGTCTGGTCGGCGATCGCCCGTCGCGCGTCGGGGCCGGTCTTTCGTTGGGGCGCCGTGGCGGCGGTTTGCCTGCCGTGGATCTTCGTATCGCTCATCAAAGTGACTGGCATCACCGGCGATATGAAAAGCGACATGCACTGGCGTTGGACGCCCACAGCCGAAGAAACCTATATCGCCACGCGCTCGGAAACCGCCGCGGAGCAGCCGGCAGACGAGGCCGCCGCGCCCGACGAGGCGGAGGCGATTGTGGCCGCGCCGGACGACTGGCCCGGCTTTCGCGGCCCGTCGCGCAACGGCGAGGTGCATGGCCTTTCCATCGGTGTCGATTGGAAGCAATCGCCGCCGACGCAACTCTGGCGGCAAAAAATTGGGCCGGGCTGGTCGTCGATGGCGGTTGTCGGCGGACGGCTCTTCACGCAGGAGCAGGTCGGCGAGAAGGAAGTGGTGGTCTGTCTCGACGCGCGGACGGGCAAACGCCTCTGGTCGCATGAAGACGCGGCGCGGCTGGTGGACAGTCAAGGCGGACCAGGCCCGCGCGCCACGCCGCAATTCGTCGCCGGCGATCTTTATACCCAAGGAGCGACGGGCATTCTCAATTGCTTGAACGCGGCCAACGGCCGGTTGAAATGGTCGCGCGACATTGCCAAAGACGCCGCCGCGCCCTTGCCTATGTGGGGCTTTTCCAGTTCGCCGTTGGTCATTGGCGATGTGGTCGTCACCTACGCGGGCGGCAAAGGCGACAAAGGCTTGCTCGCCTATCACACGACCGATGGCAGCCCGGCGTGGAGCGTCGCCACCGGCGCGATCAGCTACAGTTCGCCCCAGCCGATCACGCCGGCAGGCGAGACGCAAGTCGTGATTGTCAGCGACGCGGGGATTCTGGCGGTCGAGCCAGCGTCGGGCGACATCGCCTGGCGATTTGAGGCCAACGGCCACGGTGTTTGGCGAGCCGCGCAGCCGACGGAGCAGGAAGACGGTTCGCTCCTGATCGGTTCGGAAGATTTGGGCACGGTCTGTCTCGATCTGCAAAAGGTCGACGGCGAATGGCAGCCGCGGGAGCGATACAGATCGAACAAGCTGCGACCGTCGTTTGACGATTTTGTGCTCTACCAAGGTTGCGCGTATGGTTTTGACCTGCGCGTCTTTTGTTGTTTCGACACCAAGACCGGCAAGCCGCGTTGGCGAGGCGGGCGGTATGGCAACGGCCAGGTCTTGCTGCTACGCGATCAGGGGCTATTGTTGATCAGTGCCGAGTCGGGCGAAGTGGTGCTTGCTGCGGCCTCGCCCCAGGGCCATCATGAATTGGCTCGTATGCAGGCGCTCGAAGGCAAAACCTGGAACCACCAGGCGATTGCCAACGGCAATCTCTTCGTGCGCAACGATCAGGAGATCGCCTGCTATCGCCTGCCGCCGCCGGGCGACGAGATGGCGGCCAAGTGACGGAAGACGACCGCTTTGTCATTATCCATCCCCGCGTGAGTCAGTAGGAGCACTCTCTCACTGCGCCAATTTCGACTACAATGGTTGAGATGAGGATTTAGCATGCCACTACGCGACCGCTTTCATCCGCCGCTCGAAAACGAGGGATCTTGGGAAGGCTTTCATGGCGCTTGGCCGACCATGATTGTCATCGCGTTGGGCCGCCAGCTTCCGCTGGGTTACGCCGCGGAACCACGAGCGCACCTCGGCAGTTATTACGAAATTGACGTGGCCTCCTACGAAAAAGACACGCCTGCGAGTTTTCCCCCGGAGGCGAACGCCGATGGCGGTGGCGTAGCAACCCCGGTCTGGGCGCCTCCCAAACCGACGCTGGCTGTGGCCACCGAATTTCCAGATCAATATGAATACGAGGTGCTTGTTTATGACACCAAGCACCGCCGCCGGCTGGTCGCTGCGGTCGAGATCGTTAGTCCGGCGAACAAGGACCGGCCGGAACACCGCCGAGTGTTTATCGCCAAGTGTGCGGCGCTACTCAGGCAACAAGTTTGTGTCGCCATTATCGATCTGGTGACGACACGGCAGTTCAACCTCTACAGCGACCTTCTTGAGCTTATCGGCCACACCGATCCGTCGCTGGCGCCCGATCCGCCCGCGTTGTACGGCGCGGTCTGTCGCTGGCGGCGCGAGCACGACAGCCCGCGACTGGAAACGTGGGCGCACCGATTCGCCATCGGCCAACCGCTTCCGACCTTGCCCTTATGGCTGTCCGATGAATTGGCCGTGCCTCTTGAGCTTGAGGCGAGCTACGAGGATACGTGTCGCATTCTCCGCCTTGGATAGTTGCTAGTTGGCATCGGGATGCTGGCGTCGAATGCCTTCGCGCGCGATGTCGCAGGAGAATGCGTGCAGATTGAGCGCGATCGACAGGCGTTGTTCGCCCGTCATGGCGCGATAGCGTTCAATTTGTCGCCGCAGGGCTTCATCATGCGTCTGAGGGATGAAACGCTCGTCAATAACGCCGTGCCGCTCTGTCAGACCTGCAACCGTAGCAAGACAGACATGAGCTACAAAGACTTTTACAATCGCGCGGAGGTCGCCGGCTTACTTGCAAAAAACGCCGTTCTAACGTCGATGCTCAACGAAAACACGCTGTTAGACAGCGCGGGTAACGTCATTAAGGTTGGTTCGCCATTTTGACGACGCCTCTCTTCGTTTGAGCAACGGGTGCCCAAAATAACGAACGTATGTTAGACTTCAGCCGCTAACGACAAAGTGATTCGTTTTTGATTTTTGACACCGTGGTTGGAAATATCGATCCCGCAGCAGACTATGTGGCACGTCTTTCGGCGGCAATAGCGCGGCGCTGGCCGGCATTGGTGGCTGCGCGTGAAGCGGCCGATGCGGTTCGGGCGGTCCTCAGCTCCTCGCTGGCCGACGCTTTCGGCGGCTACGCCACGCAAGACGTCGACGTAATCGCCTTCGGTTCGTTGGCGCGCCAGGAGTGGACATCGGGTAGCGACGTCGACTGGACGATGCTCGTCGATGGTCAAGCGACGCCCGATCATCGACAAATGGCCCGTCAAATCGCCACGATCATCTCCTCGGTCGAGTTTTGTGGCAAAAAGCTTCCCAATCCCGGCGCCGAAGGGATCTTCGGAAGTATGGCGTTCAGTCACGACATTATCCATCATATTGGCGGGCAAGCCGACTCAAACCGGAACACAACCCAGCGAGTTTTGATGTTATTGGAGGCTCGCCCTATCCGACCGGGCAATTACACGGGCGAGTTGGGGCCTTACGAGCGCGTGACGCGAAATATTCTTTATCGCTATCTTCATGACGATACCAACTTCGCATCGGCCGGCGCCATAGGCTCGCGCATTCCGCGATTTCTGTTAAACGACATCGTGCGCTACTGGCGAACGATGTGCGTCGACTTCGCCTATAAGGAATGGGAGCAGGCTGGCGGTAAATGGGCCATTCGCAACATCAAACTGCGCATGTCACGCAAGCTCTTGTTCGTTTCAGGGCTGCTAACGGTTTTTAGTTGTTTTAGAAACGACGCACTTCAAATTGACGTGCAAAACACCGACGTCTATTTGCCGATGATGGAAGCGCATTTGGCGAAGTTCGTTCGCTCCACCTCCGGAAATATTCTTGTCTGGACGCTTGACGGGCTTGGGCTGGCCACCCAGGCGGCCAATATTCTCACGCATTACGACGAATTCTTGCAGCGGCTCGATAATGCCGACGTTCGTAGCCATCTTGGAAGCCTGCCAGCCAAGGACGTTTACGGCGATCAGCACTTCTTGGAGTTGAGAGACATCAGCCACCAGTTCCAAGCCGCTCTGAACGAAGTGTTTTTCGTGGCGGACACAGATTTGAGGGAATTCACACTGCGCTACGGGGTATTCTAAAATGGTTATTGGTTTTTCAACGGGAAGTCTCGCGCTGGGAAACGTGCGTTTGGGCTTGCAAATGGTCGAGGGGCACGCGACGGCGGCCATCGAACTTTCGGCCCTACGAGAAGAAGAGCTCGTGCCGCTCGTCAAGTCGCTGGACGATCTCGATCTCGACCGTTTCTGTTATATCTCTCTCCATGCGCCGAGCAAGCTAATCACCATGCCGGAAAACGATGTGGTGAAGTTGCTCTTACCGATTGCCGAACGCGGCTGGCCGGTTGTCGTTCATCCAGACGTCATCCGCGACTTCGATCCATGGCGCACGCTCGGTGACCGGCTCTGCATCGAAAACATGGACAACCGGAAGCGTACGGGTCGCACCGGTGACGAATTGGCGGAGTTTTTCGGCAAATTACCAGAAGCGACGTTGTGCTTTGATATCGGGCATGCGCGGCAGATCGATCCGACCATGTGCGAGGCTGACGCCATCCTGCGGCAATTTAACGGGCGGCTTCAGCAAATCCATTTGAGCCTGGTCAACTCCAAAGGCGGCCACGAGCCGTTAAACTACGAAAGTATGCTCGCATTCCGCCGCGTCGCGCGCCTGCTGCCGGAAGACATCCCCATCATTCTCGAAACGCCCGTGGCCGCTTCAGACATCGAACGAGAACTCGAAAAAGCCGGCTGGCTGAACCGCCCGGACGAACCGAATGGGACTCAGCGTTTTTGACCTCTTCAAGATCGGCATCGGGCCGTCGAGCTCGCACATGGTTATCTGGGCCGTCATGGAAGACTGCATCGAACGCGGTTCTCGGGCCGAAGGCATTCTGCCCGGCGGGCTGAACGTGCCGCGGCGCGCCGGACGCTTGTTTCACAACCTAAAAACGCGGCCCACGACGGCCGATCCCTTGGCCGCGCTCGATTGGGTGAGCTTGTTCGCGCTGGCGATCAACGCCGCCCGGCTGGCCGTGCTGCACGGCGACGGAACTCACCGTGTGCCGCTGGATCACGTCATTGAAACCATGCGGCAAACCGGCCTGGACATGCAAGACAAGTACAAGGAAACCTCCAAGGGCGGCCTCCCGGTGAACGTGGTTAATTGCTAGCCCGGATTATTCATGGCCCCGGTAGAGGCGGCGCACGCTGCGTAGCGGAATTCGTGAGAATTCTGGCCGTAACCTGCTACCACGATCCGGCTTCTTACGAAGTCGGCTACGGGCGCCTCGTAAGTGGCGGGAGTTGGACACCGATCTACGTGCCGACTATTCTAACATAGGGAACCTGGCGCTTCGGCTCAGCAAAGGTGGTTCGTGTCATTTTGACATGGCGAGCGGTAGACGGCGGGTGGGGGGAAATTGCAAAATGCAAATTGACGCAAGCGGAGTCACACTATGCACCCTCATCCTTCATCCTTCATCCTTCATCGGTCGTCCTGAACCCTGAACCCCCTGCGGAACAGCACGGAGTCCGTTCCCTACAGACCCGGAACGGCACGTGGCCCAGAGGGCACCCCGTTCCCTACAGACCCTCACTCAAACAATGCCCCTCGACCAACTTCGCCACTATCTCGACCATCCCGCCGAGGCGGAGAACTGGTTGCGCTCGTGGGGGCTGCGTGACGCGCGTCACGCGCATGCCAATCTGGTGAGCATGGCCTCCGCCGGGCTGACGCTCGATTTGTTGGCCGCGATCTGCGATTGTCTCGCGCGGCAATTGCCGCAAATGAGCGACGCGGACATGGCGCTCAACAACCTCGATCGCTTTGTTTCGGCGGCCCGCAGTCCATTGGCGCTGGGGTCGCTGTTTGAACGTGATGCCGACGCGCTGCCCATTCTGCTGCAAATCTTTTCCACGAGCCAGTATTTTAGCGATCTCTTGATCCGCGATCCCGGCGGCTACGACTTGCTGCGCATGACGGAAGGGCAAGCGGTGCCTGGCGACGTGCTCTCGGCCGAGTTGGCCAGCGAGATCGACACGCTGGCCGATGCGGCGTCGGCCGCGGCGGCGCTGCGGCGTTTCAAGCGCCGCGAGACGCTGCGCATCGCCTACGGAGATTTGATTCGCGGCCAATCGCTGGAAACCGTGGCCACGCAGATTTCGTACCTGGCCGACGCGCTGGTCGAAGCGGCGGTGCGTTTTTCGCGCCGTCAATTGCAAGAGAAACGCGGCCTGCCGCGACGGCCCGACGGCCGGCCCGCCCGCTTCACGGTGCTGGCGATGGGCAAGCTCGGCGGCGTCGAGCTGAATTATTCGAGCGACATTGACCTGGTGTTTCTTTATGAATGCGACGGCAAAACCGACGCGCCGCGTGCCACCAGCAACGTCGAGTATTTCGATCGCCTGGCGCGTGACGTGGTGAAGTTGCTTACCGAACCGACGGAATTGGGCTATGCCTATCGAGTCGATCTGCGGTTGCGGCCGGAAGGCGAGCGTGGCCCGGTGGCGCATAGCCTGGAAGCGGCGCTTTCGTATTACGACGTGCTGGGCCGCACCTGGGAACGGCAGGCTTACGTGAAGGCCCGGCCCATCGCCGGCGATCGCGACCTGGGCGACGAGTTTTTACGCGCGCTCGAGCCGTGGATTTATCGCCGCTATTTGTCGCTGGCCGACATCACCGGCATCAAGGCGCTCAAGCGGCGGATTGAAAACCGCGTCATCAGCGAGGGGGATGAGTCGCGCAACGTCAAGACGGGCCGCGGCGGCATTCGCGACATTGAATTCGCCATTCAGTTCTTGCAGTTGCTCAACGGCGGCGATCTGCCGGCGCTGCGCACCGGCAACACGCTCAAAGCCATCGCGCAGCTCGAAAACGTCGCCTGCCTGACGCATCAGGAGCAGTCGCTGTTGGACGAGAACTATCGCTTTTTGCGAAAGATCGAGCATCGGCTGCAAATTCTCTTCGACCTGCAAACACACCTCTTGCCGCAGGAGCCTGAAGAGATGCGCAAGCTGGCCGTGCGCATGGGCTACCGCGGCAAAAACGCGCTGGCGGCGTTCGAGGCCGACTATCGCGCCAAGACCGACGTGAACCGTAAGATGCTCGACCATTTGCTGCACGACGCGTTCGGAGGCGACGCCCAGAGCGAGCCGGAGGTCGATCTGCTGCTCGACCCCGGCCCGGCGCCGGAAAAAATCGCCGCGGTGCTCGGGCGATACCCGTTCCGCGACGTGCCGCTGGCCTATCAGAACCTGGTCTCTCTGGCCACCGAGAAACTGCGGTTTTTGTTCACGCGCCGCTGCCGCAATTTTTTGGCTTCGATCGCGCCGCGATTGTTGCGGGCCATCGCCGCCACGCCCGACCCCGATTCCACGTTGGTCAACTTGGAAAAAGTCAGCGACTCCTTGGGCGGCAAGGGGGTGCTGTGGGAGTTGTTCAGCTTCAATCCTCCCACGATGAATTTGTACGTGGAGCTGTGCTCGTCTAGCCCGTATTTGTCGAGCATTCTGGTAAGCAATCCGGGCATGATCGACGAATTGATGGACAGCCTCGTGCTCAACAAGTTGCCCACGCACGAGTCGATGCGCGAAACGCTTGCCGAGTTGTTGCGCGGCGCGGAAGACGCCGAGCCGATTTTGCATAGCTTTAAGAATACGATGCAGTTACGTGTGGGCGTGCGCGACATTTTGGGCAAAGAAGACGTGCATGCCACAACGGCGGCTCTTTCGGACATTGCCGAAACGTGCGTCGCGGCGATTGCCCACAGCGAGCATGAAAAACTGACGGCCAAATGGGGTGAGCCTACCATTGCCGAGGGATCGCGTGCCGGCGAACGCTGCGAGTTTGCGATTCTGGCCTTGGGCAAGCTCGGCGGACGCGAGTTGAACTATCACAGCGATCTCGACCTGGTGTTTCTCTACGAGGCCGACGGGCCGACCGATCATGGCTCGCGTGGCCGGCGCAACGCCGCCACCACCAACAATCAGCACTTTTTCAGCGAGTTGGGCCAGCGCATTGTGAAGCTTTGCAGCCGGCTAGGCCCTTATGGCAAGCTATATGAGGTTGATTTGCGGTTGCGGCCCACGGGCAAAAGCGGCGCCTTGGCCACGACCTTCGGCGAGTTCGCGCGCTATTTTGCCACGGGCGTTGGCCAGCTTTGGGAACGGCAAGCGCTGACCAAGGCGCGCATCATGGTAGCCGCGCCTGAGATCGTGCCCGAATTGACGCAGGTGCTCGCTCGCGCGGCCTATGACCACGCCTGGCAACCGGCTTACGCCGAGGCGATTGGCGAGATGCGGCGCCGCATGGAAGTGGCCGCGCCGGCCAACAACATCAAGCGCGGAGCGGGCGGTATTGTCGATATCGAGTTTCTCGCGCAGATGCTGCAACTCAAGCATGGCCGAGAGAATGCGGCGGTTCGCAATCCCAACACACTGACCGCTCTCAGCCTGTTGCACCAGCACGGCCACTTAAACAGCGAAGATTACGAATTCTTTTCCACGAGTTACCGCTTCTTGCGCGCCGTGGAATCGCGGCTGCGGCTGATGCAGGCGCCGACGCGCGTGCTGCCCGACGACCCAGCCCAACTGGCGTCGTTGGCCCACGCTTTGGGTTACAGCGGTGGAGCGGAATTGCACGCCGAATGCCATCGCTACTTGCGCCGCAACCGCGAGCGGTTCGACGCCTTGATCGCGGCGGAAACGCGCTCGCTTGCGGAATTCGCGACGGAATGATCCGTAGGGTGGGCATTGCCCACCTTCGCCGTCCACGATGGCGATCGTGAACAGGGCGGCATCTGGTGCTTGCGGCTTGTGGGCATTCTGAAAATGGAAAGCTTATTGGTTGGCATGGTGGGCAATGCCCACCCTACAAGCTTAATCGGGATCCCAATACTGGTCGAAACCGAGCCATAGGCTGCGCGCGTAGCGAAAAAACCAGAGCGGAAAGACAACGCAATACGCCGTCAGGCCGGACAACACTGTCTTACTGCCGAGCGTGCTGTCGACCGTGCCGCCGAAGTAAAAGGCGAAATAGGAGATCGTCACGATCAGCGCCGTGAGGCCATAATTGAAGTAGATGGAGCCGAGATAGAAGCCCGGCTCTTGCCACAAATCAAGTCCGCAAGCGTCGCAATGATGCCGCATGCGAAACCAGCCGTCGAACAGCTTGCCGCGGCCGCAGCGTGGACAAAGCAACCGGCAACTGCGCGCCACTGTGCGCCAAAACGGCAACGGCGGCTTA
>DASVGM010000458.1:0-2836 GCA_036379555.1 Pirellulales bacterium
GCCGGGCGTCTGGAGATGGATCGCTTTCGGCCGCGGGCGCGGCGACCGGCAAAGCGGCGGCGCCCACGGCGGCGCCGGTTTGGGCCAACAGGTTTCGTCGAGTCATGGGTGGCATCGTCAGCGGCTCACAAGGTTTTTTGATAAACCCTTATGGTAGTCGAAAGCCGGTGAGATGCCACCACTCTACCACTGCCGCGGCAATCTTTGCGTGCGGCGATTCATCGCCGCTTTCATCCGTCGCCGAGCGACCGTTTCTCCGATCACAAAGCGGATTGGCGGCCCATCCCGGCGGCGGTTTGTGCTTTGTCCAGCGCCAGCCTTGTTCCGGAGTTTATTTGGACCTTGCGGTGGCGCGGCGAGCGACGCGGCTGCGCGGTCGCTCCGCCCCCTTCAGCGGCCGAGCCTACGGGAACCCGCCACGGCAGCTCCCGCGCGCGAAACGCTTCTGACGGCGGAAGGTCAAATGCTCCAACGGACCAGAAAACTATCGCCGGAAGCGATACCAATAGGGCGGCCGTCAGAGCGACTTGCATATTATTCAAAAACGGTTTCATTGTGCCAAAACTCCTGTTCCACTTCTCCGCACGAGGGCGCCTGCGGGCCGATTTCCTCACGGCCGCCGACCAGGTAAGTGGAAACATCGCCACGCTTGGTTACCGCGGCGTCGAGTCCGTCGTTGGTGAACTGCAACATCCACCCTCCCAAAAACACCTATTTTCCGTGGAAGACGCGAAGAGTCTGGCCGTAGCGGCTAAAAGCTTCAACCACCCGCGAAAATGACATCTGGACAAGGCACTACTCATGGAACCAACACATTAGATGATATAGCCCGCGCTCGAACGTGTTCGGCCGGCGTTCCAATTCAAGGTGCGAGCCGATCTCGGCATTGTTCCAGTGCGCAAACCGTGGGCCTTTAAGCAGCCAAAGCAGCAATCGCGGATCGGCTCGAAAAAGAACAAAACGCTCTTCCTCCTCGGCCGATTCCTCGGCCACAAAGTCGATTCCCTCGCCCGCGAGCGACAGACGCGCCGCCAGCGCGTCGCCCAAGCTGATATAAACTTTGGTTGGCGAGTGAAATCCCAACTGGCGGCGCCGGCGCTCCAGGCGTTGGTAGGCTTGGGGCGCCAATGCCTTCAATTCGGCCATGTCAGGCGGCCGGCACGCTTCATAATCAAGCGGACGAGCCGCCAGCACTTCGTCGATATAACGAGCTTTGGCCGCCCGATCGACCGGCACATATTGCTCGCCGCAATCACCGCCGGCGAGATCCAGCCGCGCGCCCGCCGCCAGCGCCACGCACCGCGAGCGGCCGGGGTCAATCGGTGAACCGGCGCGGCGGAAAAAGTCGCGAGCTTCATCCAATTCGGGCACGCCTCGATGAGCGTTCAATCGCGCCAGTTTGCCTGCCAACGTATAGGTGCCGGCGAACGGCAGATAGTGTTTCGGTTTCGTGGTGTTGACAAAAGCCTCGGCCTGTTCGAGAAATTGCCGCTTCTTCGCCGCGGCCGCCCGGTCACGCTCGTCGCGCGGCAATTGTGGAAAGCATTGCGGCCAAGGCCCGGCGCCCGCATAGCCCGTGAGCAGCAGATCGATCGCCGCGTATTGCTCGCCCACCAAAGCCAGGCTGGCTCTCGCCAGTTCAAACGGGCAATCGTTCACGTTCAACACCACATATCGGCCATCGTCGATCACCGCCAGAGAGTCGATCTGCGTCGAGCCAAAAGTCTTTTCCACTTGCGCGCAGCCAAAGAACCGGCCGCACAAGGCCGGATCGCAGTTGTCGGCGGCGAGAATATTGATATGAACGCCGTTTTTAAGGTGCGTCCGCCGCCGGTGCGGCAACTCATGCACGCGGAAGCCGAGCGACTCGATGTTGGTTCGTAAAAACGGTGTGGCGTAAGCGTGAATCAACACCGGCACATGCCGGGGAAGCAGCGACAGCGTTTTGCGGCTGAAATGGTCCGGGTGGATATGGCTGATGTAAATGAAATCGAGGTCGGCGAAGTCGGCGACGTCAAAATCGTACGGCGGGTAATGCGCCCAGGAGCCGAAATACTCGCCATCGACCAGCCAGGGATCGCAAAGCAGCTTGACACCCCGAGCTGCAATCAGAACCGACGCCGACTTGAGGAGCCGCACTTCCATCCCTGGAGTTTAGCCGAAAACCGGGTGTCGTGCCCGGCGGATGGCCTTCGCAGGCCGTCCAGTAACGAGCGTGCGGCGACGCGGCGGCTTGGCCCGGATCGTCCCTTATTTGCTGAAGCCGCCCCAATGGCCATAGTTGCCGCCGCCAAAACCGTTTTGCCCGCCAAAGCTGGGCGTGACAAAGGTCGTAGCGTAACCGCCGCCGCCGCCGTAGTTGCCGACAAAGCCGGTCGCGCCCATGCCATAAACCGGCATGTAGCCCATCACCGGTCCATAAGCAGGCGCGCCCCAAAACGGCGACCAGCCAAAACCATAGCCGCCCTGGGGCGCCTGGTTGACACCGGGAACCATCGCCTGACGCGGCGGATGTCTAGGGTGGTGCGGAGCTTTCGCCGAGGCTTCTTGTGTCGCCAACAGAAAAGACGAGAGCAGAGCGGCCAGAAAAAGAGAGCGTGCCATCTGAATAAATCCTTCGTGTGTGTTTGCGGGAGGCGTGTTGGGTGCGTGCGAAGCCTCAGTCACTAGCTTTTCTGTATTAGCAATTCGTGTGCCATTGTTGCCTTCGCATTGCCGGGCGCTATTTTTTCTCGGTTTTTTGATCTCATTTCTGCATTCAGGCTAAAACTGGCCGATCGTTGGCAGCCGTGTTTGTCGCCTGTTTGACGACAAATTGTTTCATCGCGAGACAGCC
>DASVGM010000459.1:0-5005 GCA_036379555.1 Pirellulales bacterium
CTGCCGAAGCTCTCAGTTTGGAATGCGTTGGCATTGAGCGGCACCGCGACTACTTCGACATGGCTCGGGCCGTCATCCCGAAACTCGCCAGTGGGGTGATTTCAGCACCGGCGAAGTGCGGGCGGCGATCGCTATTCTGACGCGCCTAAATCCGCATCAGCGGAAAATCCGGATAGCTCGACTCATGTTACCCGGCCCTCCTGACCGAAAAATTCTGCTGTTGCTTTCGCTTACCGAGCAACTCGCGACGGGCCAACGTATGCCCTTATAGACAGGAAAGGAAACGGTTCCATGAAGTTCACCGCAAACGGCATAAAATACGGCGGCGGCGTGGCCGTCTGGTTGGCCGCTTTTTCAGGCGCCCCCGCGGCCACCCCCAGCCCCGAGCAGGCCCTGAAACTGACGCCAGTACAGGCCGACGTCGATTTTGAGCGTCCGCGGGAAACCGATCTTTCCAAGTGTTCGATCAAGGCGGAGTCAATCGACGGCAAAACCGGTTGGGTCGTGCGCGGGCCGGCCGGCCAGGTGTTGCGGCAATTCATCGATTCCAACAACGATAACGTGGTCGATCTGTGGTGCTACTACAAGGACGGCATCGAGGTGTATCGCGATATCGACGCCAACCATAACGGCAAAGCCGATCAATATCGCTGGTTTAACAGCGCGGGCACGCGCTGGGCCAACGATCATGATGAAGATGGGCAAATTGACCAGTGGCGGCGAATCTCGGCCGAAGAGGTCAGCGCGGAAGCCGTGGCCGCCTTGGCAAACCACGACGCCAAACGATTTCAGTGCCTGTTGCTTTCGCCTGAAGAGCTTAAGCAGTTGGGGCTCGGCAACCAGCGAGAAAAAACGCTGGCCGAAAAAACCAACCAGGCCGGCGCCGCCTTCAAGGCGCAGGCCCACAAGCAAAAAGGGTTGTCCGCGAAATCGACCTGGCTGCAATTCGGGGGCGCGCGGCCCGCGCTCGTGCCGGCCGGCACCGACGATTCGACGAAAGACCTGCTGGTTTACGAGAACGTCATCACGATGGTCGAGACCGACGGCAAGTCCACCCAGGTGCTACTCGGCACCCTGGTGCAGGTGGGCGACAATTGGCGCTTGATCGATAGCCCGTCGCTGCTTGACGGCAAGAGCGAGATCGCGTCGGACGCCCCGTTTTTCCAGCCGCAACGGGCACGCGGCGGCGCCGTCACCGGCGGCGGAGTTGATGAGAAGTTGCAGGCGTTGCTGCAAAAGCTCGAGAAGCTCGATGACGACGCCACACATGCCAACGGCGAGCGGGCGCAGGCGGAGAATGTCGCCGAGCGGTGCGACGTGCTCGAGAAAATTGCCGCCGCGGCGGCCACACCGGATGACCGCGAGCAATGGTTGCGGAACCTGGCCGAAACGATCGGCGCCGCCGTACAGTCGGGCGCCATGCCCGATGGAATCAAGCGGCTCAAGGCGCTTCAGGAAACCCTGGCGGAAGAAAAAGGGAGCGAAGACTTGGCTGCTTACGTGCAGTTTCGTTATCTCACCGCGCTTTACAATGACGAACTGCAGGGCGACACCGATAACTTTCCCAAGGTGCAAAAACGCTGGTTGCATAACCTCAAAGATTACGTGACCAAGTATCCGCGCAGCGGCGACGCGGCTGAGGCCATGCTGCAATTGGGCACAGCCGAAGAATTCGCGGGCGAGGAGGAAGAGGCAAAAAACTGGTATCGCCAGGTGGTCGAAAACTTCGCCAACTCGGCCTCAGCGGCCAAAGCGGCCGGCGCCATCGCACGGATTGACTCGGTCGGCAAGCGGCTCTCCCTCAAGGGAACAAGTCTGACTGGTAAAATAGTCGATCTGGCTCAATTCCGTAAGAAAGCGGTGCTGATTCAATACTGGGCCACTTGGTGCGGTCCCTGCAAGGAAGACATGCAGCACATCAAGGACGCTTTGGCCAAGTATGGCAAAGACGGCTTTACCGTCATCAGCATCAGTTTGGACAAAGACCGCGAGGAAGTGGCCGGCTTTCTGCGCAGCCATTCGTTGCCCTGGACGCATATCTATGAAAAAGGCGGTCTCGACAGCCGCCTGGCAAACGAACTGGGCGTGCTGACGTTGCCCACCATGCTGCTGGTCGATCAGGACGGTAAGGTCGTGAATCGCAGCATCAACGCCGGCGAGCTTGACCGCGAGTTGAAGGCCCTGCTGCAGCAGACCGCCGCCAACCGCAAATAAACACAAAACTAGGGTGGCAGGGGACGCGGCCCGGAAAGAGAGCTTCTCTTTCCGGGCCTTTTTTGTTTGTGGTCAGTTGCCAGTTGCCAGTTGCCGTGCGGCTTGAAAACTTTACAAAGGCAATTGTTGAAAAGGGGCATGATAGGGCTGGCGCGGAGGCGACAGGCATGGCCGGTTAAGCTGCCGGCTATTGGCGGTCTTAGGTGGCGCATCTGGGGCATCGAGCCGCCGCCATGATTGCCCCCTACGCGAATTGCCCCAGTTGCCAGTTGGGCGATTGAAACACCGAAACTACGCCGTGTTTCGAGCCTGTGAAGCGGCCTATCAGGCCCTGTTTTGCTGCTTCAGCCGGCGCGGCGGATCGCCCCCGCAATCAAGCTCTCTCCGACGCCACTGACAACTGACAACTGACAACTGGCAACTGGCCACTGACAACAGACAACCGGCAAAACTGATAAAAACGGACATTGGCACGAGAGTCGCAAATAGGTAAGGTGGGCGTTGCCAGCAAGAGGCTGGCGCAAAGCGCCCATCTTATTAACCCGCGAAGAATGGATTCTCAGGAGCGGCCCGCATGCCTAGCGTTGATCCGATTTTGTTTTTCTGGTGTTTGGCTGTTGTGCAAGTTGTGGCCTTGGCCAGCGCGTGCTTGGCACGTCTGGCGGAAGGTTCGCTGCAAGAGGGATCGTGCCAGTGCTTGTGCCTGGTTTGTCTCACTTTGGCCGGCGTGGCGACAATGGCGGCGCTTTTTATGGGGCCAACCGCCTGTGTATTCAGCGGGGCCGCGTTGGCCGTAACGATTTTAACGGCCACTTGGGATCTGAGCGCGGCCGTGCTCTAACGGCGCCGGCCGCAGATCGCTCATTGTTCGCAAAGGATGATTGGCCGGAGAGTTGCGGATTGTCGCGACATCACCGAGCTTTGCCAGGATTCCTAAAATCGAAAAAATTCTTCCCCTCGATACGGTCGGCAACCGAAACCTATATTCAGGAACGAGGTCTTCGGGCCGCCGAAGTTCCGGCAATCAGCCGTTGCGCGGGGGGGAAACCGATCGCAACCGCGGTAAGCCAAGGCCAGACTTGCGCTTACACGCTTCCCCACCACCAACAGGCCGCCGCAACCCGACGACAACGTCTCCGAAAAGTTGTGTCGAAGTTACAAGGCTAAATGTGGCCTGAATCCATAGGAGGGAGGGAAGCCATGCGCCGCTTCTTTACGGCATGGGCGATTACGATCGCCGTTTCCTGGTCGACCTGCGTGTCGGCCGACGTTCAAGACAATGACCAGGTAGCCCACAAGATTTACGACGTGCTGAAGGCCAGCGGGCAAATGTCCGGCTCCAGCTTCGTCATTAAATGCCAGGACGGAACCGCGAGCCTGGAGGGGCGAGTCGCCACCGAAGAGCAAAAGGCTCTGGCCTTGCAGCTCACCGGCGAAGTGCCGGAAGTCAACGACGTTGTTGACCGTTTACGTGTCGAGCCTAAGGGGAAAGCCGCCAATCCGCTCAAGCGGATGTTCACGCTCACGTCAGGCGAATCGCCGATCGACGTCGATGCCGAAGAAACGTCCGCTGCGCCCGCCGAGTCGCCTATCGCTCCGCTCAAACGCAATCTGACGAATTGGTTCAAGCATCCGGCGGTGCGTGCCGCGAAAGCGCCGCAGCCTCGGGCCGAGGAGCTGACGCCAACGGAGCTTGCCGACGAGGAAATGCCGCCTGTCACCCGCGATGAAAGCATCGTTCATCCCGAATCGCTGGAAGAGCGCTCAGAACCGGGGGAACCGGCGAATTTGCTGGTGCGGCAGGTCGCCAACTTGCGTTCGATTTTCAGCCGGTCGCAGCCCAGCAGAAAACAAGCACAGCAGGTCGCCATGCGGCAGCCACAGCAGGTCGCCGTGCGGCAGCCAATGCCGACTCGCGGAAACTGCGCAGCCTGCGAAGGTCGCGTCGATGCGTCGGCAATGCCGCATGTGACGCAAGTGGCGAACAAACGACATCGCACCACGGGTTCGCCCAGAGTTTCACAGTCGTCGCAGTTGGCGCAGTCGGCGCACTCGACCGCGGCGGGCCGAGTGCGAATGGTGCCGATGGTCGAGTTGGCCGATGGCAGACTGGTGCCGGTCGATCAAGGCCGCCGCACCCCGGCAGCCACCCAGGCCAATTCCAAACAGCGCGCGGTGAATGTCAGCCGGTCGAGCGCCATGCCCAACAGCCGCTCCCGCCAAGCGTTGGCCCGGAGGCAGGAAGTGCTGGAAGGACCGCTGGATGGGGAACCGGCGCCCATGATGGACGCGCCCATGAATGGTGCGATGGGTGGCGCGATGAGAGGCGGCCCCTTGCCGTCCTACGTCCCTGGCACGGCTGCGGGTGTCGCGCCGGCGTACTACGACCAGCCGAACATGCCCAACTACTCTTGGCCGAGCTACGCGGCGCACCCGAACTACGCCGGGGTGACCTACCCTCGGCAGTATTCGCCGACCGCCTGGCCTTACATTGGCCCCTTTTACCCGTATCCCCAGGTGCCGCTTGGCTGGCGCAAGGTGACGCTGGAATGGGATGACGGCTGGTGGTTCCTTGACTTCGACGACACCAACCGTTCTTACGGACACTAAATGTCCGGATATGGTGAGTGTCTAAGGCCCATACCAACGCCTGCCGCAATGCCCTCGCTGGTGCTTCCCTCTCCAGCGAGGGCGGCGGCGTTTTTTTTGCTTGCCCCGTCCAGGGGTGAGGCCGTTGTCGCGGCCCGACTTTTCACGAAGCCGGCAAAGGGTCGGTGCGCAATGCGGGTTA
>DASVGM010000460.1:0-7697 GCA_036379555.1 Pirellulales bacterium
GTTGCGGCCGTCGCATTCAAAATCGAGGTGCGCCTGGCCGATGGGCTGATTCGCCTTGGCGCGCAGCGTGACGCGCGTGCCGTCCAACGCCTGAATGTCGCCATGCCGGGCGACCTTGCGCGGCGGCAGTTCCGAATAATCGGGATATTTGTATTCGATCTCTTCCAGCACGATCGTGGGCGCCGTGTCGACGCGAATTTTGTACGACGGCGAAATGGCGTCGCCGGCTTCAATGCGATATTGCAGGTCTTGCTGCAAACCAAGATTGTCCGGCGGCAACTCCACGGCATGCCGATAACCGGTTTCACCCAGCGCCATGGGCAGCGGCCGATCGACCACTTGCCCGTCGCGCGTGGAATAACGCAACGTCACTTCCTCAGTCGCGCGCAGGCCTTTGATGACGGCGCTGACCACCACATGTTGATCGTGAAAGCCGCTGCCGTCGCCCGGCGTGACATCCTCAATGGCCACGCGCGTGGGCGCGGCGACGTTGGCCCAGGGCGAGATGATGCGCCGAAACGACGTGAACGGGTTTTTGGGCGAGAACACCGCGTAAAACGCCATGCACACCAAGATGGCCACCATCGCCAGCAGCCAGCGAATGACCGGAGCGCGATCGACCGCCACGTCGGTGTTGGTGGCCGACAAGGCGTTGGCCGCCTGCGCCTCCATCGCCTCGTAAATTCGCTCCGGCAGACGCTGCGAGCCTGACCTCAGCAAGAGAAAATTGATGAGGCTGTTCTTAATGCCCGGCTGATGCCGCTCGATCGTATACGCGGCATACACTGGATTGACACGTCGTAGCATGAGCGGCGCTAGCCGCAGCGCGGCGAAGGCCAATACGCCGGCCGCCAGCAAGGCGAAAGCCGCCAGGCGTCCGGCGAAGCCGAGTCCGCCGCTGGCCACCCAATGATCGACGAGGGCGACCGCCATCAGGTAGGCCAGCGAGGCCACCACCAACAGCAAGAGCGAGCCGGCGAGATCGACGCCTTTCACCTGGCGTCGGGTGCGGTGCAGTTGGGTCTCAATATAACGATCGTATTCGACAACCCTGGCGCCCAGGCCGTTGGAATCAGACGATCGAGACGACGATGGCGGCAATGGAGAGCCGACAGCCATGCGATTACCTCAAATTCACCCATGTTTGGTCGCCCCAACGCGAAATCGAGAGAAACAGTGCGCGCGTCCTTTCTATTATAGCGACAATCGCGGGAGAAGTCATTTGTCGTGGTAACGTGTCGTGGGGCGGCTCGCCGAGCCGTCTTTTGCTACCAGACGGGCCGGCGGCCCGCCCCACGGAAGGTTTTCGGATAGCCTCCGATACTGCCTGCGGTCGGAATCTGTAGGGAACGGACTCCGTGCCAAACCATTACTTGGCTGATCGGCAAATAATGCGCGCTAGAGTTGCCCACTTCGCCAGCGCCGCTCAAGCCATCGGCAAGACGCGCAGGCGATTCCGTTGACGACTGCCGCCAGGCCGCACCACGCCGACGCGGCGGCACGCGCGCCGGATAGCCCGGCAAACGACAAGAACGACTCCGGCAGAAACGGCAATCCCACCGCGGCCAACAATTCAAGCGCCGCGACAGCGGCCAACAGACAGACGCCGACATGCACGCCGCTGAAATCGGGCACCGTCGCCAGCCAGGCCGCATAAACCAATTGCAAGCAGGCGATGCCAAGCAGCGCCTGCGCCCAAATCGGCGCGCCGGCGAACTGGATGTGCGGCACCGCCGGCGCCGCCGTGAACACCGCGGCGAAAGGCAACAGGCAGGCCAGCCAATAGACCATTTCCAGTTGCCGCGGCGTCGCGCGGACAACATCATAAGACCCACTTTCCTCGCCTCGCGCCCAGGCTGCCCACTTGGGCCGTCGACGTGGTTCGCCGCCGCCGCGCGCCGGCGGCGCCTGAGTTAAGGTACGATTCAACCCAGCGCTGGCCGCGGTTTGCGGCAACGGCGGCGGCGTTATACCGCACGCGGGCAGGGATGAGGCGCCTTTACGCGCTTGAGTAGGATGGCCTTCCCAGGCCGTCACCCCGGTTGGTGACGGGCCAGGAGGCCCATCCTCCGCCGGCGCCGATTGTCCCATTCCTGCCTGCGCGGGAGGGTCGATGACTTCCAGCCGCTCCGCGGGTTTGGCCGGTTCGCTGGCGCCGACGAGAACCATCGCCGGGCCGGCGTCAATTTCCAAAGAGGTGGGTTTTGCGGCAACGATCACAGTTGGCTCGTGACTTGCCCAGGGGCCTTTGTGGGGCGGCCGGGTTTCGGGCAGGGTGAATTGCGGCACAATGAACCTTTGGCGGCATATCGGGCAGCGCCCCTTTTTGCCCGCCCGCTCTTGGGGTACTTTCAGCCGGTGCCCGAAGGGACAAAAAAAGTGAATATCCATGCAATCTACGTGGTTTGCCCACTGGCCACACTCTCGACCATACCACGCCCCAACCGGCTGTCAATTTTGAATCTGGACTTTCCAAGTCTGCCGGTTACGATGAGCCGATCAAAGCCGGCCTCAAAAAGGCGGAACATAAAACCAAGATGGATCTCGAAAGCACCGACGCCTACGATTACGACCTGCCGCGCGAACTGATCGCGCAACACCCCGCGGTGAAACGTAGCGATGCGCGCCTGATGGTGATCGATCGGGCGTCGGGCGACATTGAGCACCGCCATGTGCGCGATCTGCCCGAATTGCTGCGGCCGCACGACTGCCTGGTGATGAACGACAGCCGCGTCGTGCCCGCTCGCTTAATCGGCAAACGCACGCTGACCGGCGGCGGCTGGGAAGGTTTGTTTCTCTCTGTCGATGACGCGGGAACTTGGCGTTTATTGGCGAAGACACGCGGCAAGCTGGCGCCGGGCGAAACCGTCACTCTGCTGAGCCGGTTGGGCGTCGAGGATCTACGCCTGGAGATGCTCGAAAAGCTGCCCGGCGGCGTCTGGTTGGCGCGTCCCGAAAAGCCGGCAGACGCATACGCCTTGCTCGACCGCGTGGGCCGCCTGCCGTTGCCGCACTACATTCGCGGCGGCGAGATGATCGAAGAAGATTGGCAGCGCTATCAAACGGTCTACGCCCGGCGGCCGGGATCGGCCGCGGCCCCGACCGCCGGCCTGCACTTTACGGATGAATTGTTGGCCAAGCTGGTGGACATGGGCGTCACGACGGTGCGCGTCACGTTGCACGTCGGCCTCGACACCTTCCGGCCCATCAGCGGCGGCACCTTGGCCGAGCACCAGATGCATAGCGAGCGCGGTGAGATCGACGCCGCCGCGGTCGCTGACATCGCGCGTTGCCGCCGCCAGGGAGGGCGCGTGATCGCCGTGGGAACGACCAGTGTGCGCATTTTGGAGACCGCGGCGGCAGCGGGCGAATTACAACCTTGGGCGGGCGACACCAGGCTCTTTATTCGGCCCCCGTACCAGTTCAAGGCGGTGGGCGTGTTGCTGACCAATTTTCACTTGCCGCGCACGTCGTTGCTGGTGTTGGCGCGGGTTTTCGGCGGTGACGAACTGATCGCCAGGGCCTACCAGGAAGCGATCCGCGAGCGTTATCGGTTTTTTAGTTATGGCGACGCGATGATCGTATTTTAGCCCGCACGTTGCCGCGACCGAAAAACCAGAATTGGCAAGGCCAGCAGAACGCCGATGGCCACGCACACCGCGATCACCAGCAACACAAACGGCACGGATAGGTCTCCGATGGGGCGAAACAAATCCATGAAGAAGTCCCACAGCCAACGCCAGGCGACAATCACGACCATCGTCGCCAGGCAGAGAAATGGCCCGTAAGGAATCTCGCGGCCGAAGCCGAGGGCCAATTGCGCCACGCCAAACACCAGCCCGACGCAAGGCGCGATGAAGAAAATGAAGATGGGCGCCTGCCAGCCCAAAAAGGCCCCGATCATGGCCAGCAAAGTCACGTCGCCAAATCCCATCGCTTCTTTGCCGAGGATGGCGGAGAAAATCAGCCGTACTGACCAAACCAGCCCGCCGCCCATCGCCAAGCCGGCCAACGAACTTAAAAGCGCCGCCCAACCGGGTCCGCCCAGCCACCAAATCATCAAAATGGCCGCCCCGCCGCAAAAAGCGATCGACGCGATTGCGGGAAAGTTCGCCGCCCGTATCGCATGGCCGACGAGCATTCGCACCGCTTTTTCCAGGCCGCGGCGCGGCAGCCAAAGCCACGGCAAAAGCGACACGCACCAGAAGAAAAACACCGCCAAGGCGGCGAACAACGGCAGCGTTTGGGCGGGGGCTTCCAAGTACTTAGGCCATTCATCCGGGTAGCCGCGCAAGGGAAACATCAGCGTCATGAATTCAACCCGCTGAATGCCGGGCGGCAATATATGGACATCGACCGGCATCAAGGTCCAGGCATAGCCGCCGGCCAACATCAACGCCAAGAGAGTGCCCGGCACGGTGATCTGATCGGGAATAATCATCTCGTCAAAGTCAATCAGGGTGGCCATCAGCATCAACCACATCAAGAGGATGTGCGCGGCGCAAACGGCGTGCAATATTTGCCAGGTGATCGGGCTCGGCGCAAACTTGCCGTCGACGGCCACTTGCCCGCCGCTGGCCACCATGCCCTGGGCCACTTCCCACCAATAAAGCCCCGCGCAGGCGCCGCCCATGCCGACTTCCGCGAACAACGGGCGCAGCCAAAAGGCCCGGCCAAGCTGCGCGCTTTGACGGCTCAGCCAGAGCCAACCGATCAACGGCAAACGCGCCAACCACCTCGCCGTGCCTTGGCCGGGGTAGCCGCGCGACCACGCGCTTCGCTCTGGACGACGGCTCAGGGCATAAGCGGCCAGATTCGCCAGATAACCGAGCAGGGCGCCCGCGACGAAAACTCCCACCAGTCGGAAGAGCAATGGAATGGCAACGAATTCCGAAATAGAAATGAATTCTTTCACACGTGTTCTCTCATAACTGAGTGCAACTGGCGGCCAAGCTCGCTGGCAATTTCCGCCGGCGTCTTGTTTTCCGTGACGACTTCCAAATCGGCACAGTCGCGATAAAGCGGCTCGCGCTCGGCCAACAAGCGCGGCACCTCAGCCTCATTACTGGACGCGGTTAACCGGGGTCGGCGCGAAGCGGTCGTCACGTCGGCGTCCATGCGCGACAAAATCGTGCTCGGCGCGGCGCGCAGCCAGATGACCTGCCCGCAACGCTTGAGCAGTCGCCGGTTTTCCTCGCGCAAAACAGCGCCGCCGCCCGCCGCGATCACCGTGCGCTCCCTCGTCACGAGTTCGGCCAATACGGAAGTCTCCCAATCGCGAAAGCACGCCTCGCCGTCGTCGGCGAAAATCGTGGCGATCGATTTGCCGGCCCGCAACTCAATCTCCACGTCGGCATCGACCCAGTCCCAGGCCAGCTCGAGCGCCAGATGCCGGGCCACGGTACTCTTGCCGGCGCCGCGGTAGCCAATCAAGACGATGTTCATGGCCTAATCCTGCCTGGCGGCGCCGATGGTGCGCCTCAGCACGTCGCGCATCAGGTCTTGAGGGGCATCCACGTCGGTGAACAATTTGAACTGCAACGCCGCTTGCCGGATGAACATATCGACGCCGGTCACCACGGTGCAACTGCGCGCCCGGGCGTCTTTCACTAACAGCGTGCTTTCAGGATTGTAGACGGTGTCGAACACCACCGTCGAAGGCTTCAGATAATGCTTGTCGTAGGGGGTTTCATCGACGTTGGGGTGCATGCCGACGGGCGTGCAATTGACCAGCACGTCGACCCAGAAATTGTGCCGCGTGCCCCAATCGACGGCTTTGCACTTGAGCGCGTCGGCCAGTCTATCGGCACGTTCGCGCGTGCGGCTGGCGATGACCACTTCGGCGCCGCGGCGCTGCAAGCCGAAGGCGATCGCCTTGGCCGCTCCGCCGGCGCCAAGCACCAAGGCCACTTTATCAGCCAGGTCGGCATCGCCGCGTTCGCTGGTCAGAGCGCCCGTCAAGCAATCCATCGAGCCGCGATAATCGGTGTTGAAACCGGCAACGCCGTCTTCCTCGAACAACAGCGTGTTCGCCGCCACTATGCCGCGCACCGCGCCATCGATCTTCGTGACGCGCTTCAGCACCGCTTCTTTGTGCGGAATGGTGACGCTCAACGCCTTGACGCCCAGTTCGGGCACGTCGTCAAGAAACGTGTTCAGGTCTTCGCGTGGAATGCGGAAAGGAATGTAAACCTTGTTCAGCCCGGCGGCCCGAAAGGCGGCGTTGTGAATGATGGGGCCGAGGCTCTGCGCGATCGGGTCGCCGATCACGCCGTAGACTTCAGTGTCTTGGTTGATCTCGTCGTAGTTGTAAACCTCGGTCATCTGCTGGAAGCTGAGTTGACCTGGGGCGAGCGAGCGTTCGTGGTGAAAGGTGGCGTAACTGAACGGCGCGCCGCAGCGGCCGACGAGCAGCCGCGAGGGCGTGCCGATGTCGCCCATGCAAATGCCGACCGTCGGAATCTTGCTGTTTTTCACCAGCCGCAGCATGCGCACGTTGTCATGCGGCTGATTGGCGAGCGTCGCCATTTTGACGACGTCGGGGTCGAGCTTGGCGAGCCGGGCGTGAATTTCCTCCAAATCGTCGGGCGTTTTGCGGAAGTCGTGCATGCTGACGATCCGCTTGGTTTTGCCGTAACGCGGAATGGCCGCGGCCACGTCTTCTTCCAAATCGACGTAATCGACGCCGTCGGCGATAGCCGTGCGCAGCAGGGTCTGCCGCTCTTGCTCGGTGCCCTGATACTTGCCGCCGTCTTGCGGCCGCCGGATGGTGACGATCACCGGCCCGGGGCGCTCGCCGAGCAAGCGCTTGAGATTGATCGTGCCATTGATGTAGTCGAGCCGCAGCTCAACCAGTTTGGCGCCCTGTTCGGCGAGGTGTTTATGCTCCGCGATGACGTGCCGATGCCGCCCGCGACCGATGCTGACACAAATCATAACAGCGTTGGAAAGCGATCCTTAAAAAACAACCTGAAAGCTCGTGGTTGAAACCATCCATTGTAATCAGTCGGATGCCGGGCGAAAGGTCTTCGGTTTCGACGCGGCCGGAGGATGTGCTTCCGTCTTGGCCCGGCTTACCAGCAACTCGGCGATCTGCACGGCATTGGTGGCGGCGCCTTTGCGGAGATTGTCGCTCACGCACCAAAAAGCCAGGCCGTTGGCGCAGGACAGGTCTTCGCGAACGCGGCCAATGAAGACTTCATCGCGATCGTCACAGTTGAGCGGCATCGGGTATTGTTTGGCCGCCAGATCGTCCATCACCACCACGCCGGGCATGGCGGCGAACAACTCGCGGGCCTGCGCCGCCGTCAGCTTGCGCTCCGTCTCGACCAGAATGCTTTCACTATGGCAATTGCTCACCGGCACGCGCACGCACGTCGGGCAGACCTGAATCGTATCGTCGCCGATGATCTTACGCGTCTCGTAAACCATCTTCATCTCTTCCGACGTATAACCCTGGTGCTGCGGCGAGCCGATTTGTGGTATCAGGTTGAAGGCGATCGGATGGGCGAAGGTTTCGTACTGGTAGCCGCCGCCATTGACGTGGCTGCGCGTGCCGCCATCGAGGTCTCGCTGGCCGGCCACGCCGGCGCCGCTGGTGGCCTGATACGTGCTGACCACCACGCGCTTGACCCGAGCGGCGTCGTGCAACGGTTTGAGAGCCACGACCATTTGCGTGGTCGAGCAGTTGGGGCTGG